>JAKJGD010000234.1 GCA_022704585.1 Spirochaetota bacterium
GTAAATTGAAGACTTTTCATGCTATTCCCCTCCATGAAATTCATCCCCGTGAATATCATATGGAATAACAGCATGTTTGCGGCACGTCAATATAAAAAATTTTCATGGGAACTCCACGCGGATGTATAAAAAAAGCCGCCCCTTGCGGGACGGCTTTTTGGTTGTAGATGTAACGAATCTTACAGTTTCTCTTTCATCGCCGGTATGACTTCAAAGAGGTCACCAACGATCCCGTATGTCGCGATGTTGAAGATCGGGGCTTCCGGGTCCTTGTTGATGGCGACGATGCATTTCGAGCCTTTCATGCCGGCAACATGCTGGATGGCGCCCGAGATGCCTGCTGCGAGGTAGAGGTCCGGGGCAACGGTCTTGCCGGACTGCCCGACCTGGCGGGCCGCATCGGTCCAACCGGAGTCAACGACCGGACGGGAGGCCGCATACTCGCCGCCGAGCTTCTGCGCGAGGCTGACAATGACATCTTTGTACTTGTCGGCGTCTTTGCATCCGCGTCCGCCGGAAACGATGATCTTGGCCTGGGAAATGTCAACCGCGCCCGCCATCGTCTCGATGATGCCTTTGGACTTGGTCCGGACTTCGCCGATTGTTGCCGCTACGGCGGTAACCGCACCGGCGCCGCCGGCAGCTTCCATGTCAAATGCGCCCTTTTCGAACGTGGCTACGAACTTGTCAGTGTTGACCTTTTTCTCTTCCTGGATCTTGCCGTTGTAGGTGTTCCGCGTGAAGACGACTGCACCACCCTCGACCCGGGCCTTGTTGCAGTTCGACACGATGCCCGCGCCAATATTCAGCGCGACCTTGGCGGCATAGTCTACGCCGTCATACGAGTGAGCTATGAGAACGCCCTTGACGTCCTGCGCATCCACCACCGCCTTGATGGCCTGGGAATAACCGTCGGCCGTATAGCCTTCCAGGGCCGCTCCCGTCACCGAGAATACGGTGGGTATATATTTCGCGACTTCTTTCGCGACTGAATCATCCTTGCCCATGACCGCTGCGGCGGGCTCCGCGCCCAGTGCCGAGGCTAAGGCTTTTGCCGCCTTGCAGAGCTCAAGGGAGGCGTCGGTCAGTTTCCCGTTTCTGTGTTCAGCTATTGCTAATATTTTTGCCATTGTTCGGCCTCCTTATATCACTTTCGCTTCGTTCTTTAATTTCTCAACAAGCTTGGCAGCTGCGGTAGCGGCGTCGCCCTGGATGATCTCCGCCTTGTGCTCGGAAACCGGGAAAAACATCTTGATGAAATCGGTCTTCGATTTCGCCGAGGCGCCTATGTCAGCGGCCTTCTTGACGTCGAGCCGTTTTTTCTTGGCTTTCATGATGCCCGGAAGGGTCGGGTACCGCGGCTCATTGATACCGGACTGGACCGTGAGGACCGCGGGTGCGCTCATCTCGAGCACTTCATTCAGCCCGCCTTCGAGCTCGCGATTAACCGTGAGTGCCGTGCCGTTTACTTCCAGCTTCTTCACGTTGGTGCAGTGCGGCCATCCCATGAGGTCGGCCAGCATGACTCCGGTCACCGCGGCCTGGTCGTCTTCGGCCTGTACGCCGGTCAGAACGAGCTCAACGCCGCCCACGCTTTCAATGGCTTTCTGAAGTGTCGAAGCAACTACAAAATTGTCGCCCGCTTCCACCTCGGGATCCATTACGTGGATGCCCCAGTCCGCTCCCATTGCGAACGCCTGACGGATGTCTTTTGCCGCCCGGTCAGGACCGCAGGTAACGATAACGACTTCGCCGCCGAATTTTTCCTTGAGTTGCAGCGCGGCTTCAACAGCGTAGTTATCGAAATCATTGATTTTGAAAGCGATCTGCGATTCATCGATTTTTTTGTCGTCAACGAGCTTGAACTTGGATTCCATGTCAGGAACCTGTTTTAGACAGACAGCTATCTTCATCTTCTTACTCCCTTTACTTAAATTTTGATAAGTATAACTTTTTACCGTACCGGAATGGCTCCCCGCAAGAACGCCACATCAATACGGCAATTTTTCCTGCCACAACGCATCGCGTGAGCCGGGTCGGACTATTTTCGAACATTCTTGAAAACATATTCTTAATTGTCAATATTAATAGCCGTCTCATTTTCAATTTTTCGGCAATAAAAGAAGAAGACTAACTATTTCCAGATTTTTGACATCCCTGTTTTCAGGGAGAAGGAGTGCCGGATCGAATAATTTCCGGAATGCG
Organism: Spirochaetota bacterium; assembly: GCA_022704585.1. Next base: position 2,206 of record JAKJGD010000234.1, read on the forward strand.
GCAACGCATGTCCCGCATTACTCCTGTTTCAATAATTCTTTTATTCTCCCGGGCAGGTCCTGCTTCTTTACTTTGAGTATGTCCCCCCCCTTTCGCGTCTTTACCTCCGCTTCACCGGTCTGGAAGTAGTTCTTGCCGATCGTTATCCTGGCCGGCATTCCGACCAGGTCCGCATCCGCAAACTTGACGCCGGGGCTTGCCTTCCGGTCATCATAGAGCACATCAAGGCCTTCGGCGCAGAGCATGTCGTAGATCGCATCCGTATCTTTCAGTTCCTGATCGCTCTTGCCCAGGCCGACAAGATGCACATCAAAAGGAGCGACCGATGCAGGCCAGATGATTCCCTTTTCGTCGTTATGCTGCTCCACGATGGCGGCCATGGTGCGGTTCACGCCGATGCCGTAGCAGCCCATGACGGGAACGACCTCGGCACCCTGTTCGTTAAGGACCTTCACGTTCATCGACTTCGTATACTTGTACCCGAGTTTGAAGATGTGCCCTACCTCGATACCCTTTTTTACATAGAGGGATGCGCCGCAGCGGGGACAGGCGTCGCCCTCCTCCGCGCAGGTAATGTCGGCCTCTTCCTTTATTATGAAATCCCGCCCCGGGTTCACGCCGTCGAAATGCACGTCTTTTTTATTCGCGCCGGTGATCCCGTTCACCGTGTCCTTCACGGAAAGGTCAAACACCATGCGGATGTCCTTTTTCGTCACCGGGCCGGCAAACCCGACCGGGGCGCCGGTGACGTCGGTCACGACAGTGTCCGGGGCCAGATCGAGCTGCACTGCACCGAGAGCGCGGGCCAGCTTCTGCTCGTTGATCTCGCGGTTGCCGGGGACCACGGCCATGACCGGCTTCCCGTCGGCGACGTAAATGATGCTTTTCAGGAACCGGTCGCCGGAGCACTTGAAGAAGCGTGCCAGGTCGTCGATTGTCTTCACGTCAGGGGTCGAGACCTCGGCCATCTCCCGGGGACCCTCCCCCGCCTGTTTCCCGGACCGCCGGAACTCGGCTTTTTCGCGGTTTGCCTTGTATCCGCATGCGTCGCACAGGAGGAGCGATTCCTCGCCCACCTCCGACGCAACCATGAATTCCTCTGAATCGCTCCCGCCCATGGCGCCGGTATCGGCTTCGACGGGGATGGTCTCGAGCCCGCACCGCTCGAACACGCGCCGGTACGCCGCCCGCATCGCCTGATACGATTTCTCCAGGCCCTTCTCGTCCATGTCAAAGGAGTACGCGTCCTTCATGATGAATTCCTTGCTCCGGATAACGCCGAAGCGCGGCCGTATCTCGTCGCGGAACTTGGTGTTGATCTGGTACACGTTCACCGGCAGGTCGCGGTAGGAGGAGATGAGCCCCCGCACCGCCGCGGTGAAGGCCTCCTCGTGCGTGGGAGCGAGCGCGTATTCCATGGCATTCCGGTCGCGGATGCGGAACATCTCGGGCCCCATGGTGTCCCAGCGCCCGGACTCCTTCCAGAGGTCGGCGTTGGTCATTTCGGGCATGAGGAACTCGAGCGCTCCGGCCCTGTCCATCTCGTCGCGTACGATGGCGATGATCTTTCTCAGCACGCGCCACCCGAGCGGAAGGTATACATACATGCCGGCCGATTCCTTGCGGATGAGGCCGGCGCGCATCATGAGCCGGTGGCTCAGCACTACCGCGTCAGAGGGATCTTCTTTCAGAGTCGGGAGGATATACCTGGACAGTCTCATAGTACGTACCTATAACCGATATAATTTCAAATGATTGTAGAATTCAGTCGTTAACGCTACGGTAACAGGATGTCATCGCGAGCGCAGCGCGCCTCGGCTACGCTCGGCAACCGACCGGTCCCTGAGCGCAGTCGAAGGGTGCTTCGTCGCCCTCATGAATAATGAGGGCTCCTCGCAATGACATCTTTTCATTGGATTAAAATAATCCTTGCATTACATGATCATTACACCCGAAAATCCATGTCAATACTTTTTGGACGGAGAAATGAACCGCATCGCGATCATCAGCCAGGACGCTTCCGATGAAATGCGTGGAAACCTCGTAAAACGCGGTATCGAGCCGGTACCGATACCGAAAACGGCCCTCGTACAGGGACCCGTGTCAGGACACCCCGACCTCCAGATATTCGTGTGCGGCTCCAGGATACTGTGTCACCCGGATATTGACCCTGCGTTTCTCGGCCGGATTGAAAATCACGCGGAAGTCCTTATCTGCCCCACCCGACTTTCCAGGACATACCCGGGAGATGTGCCGTACAATGTGGCTTTCACCGGATCACACGCGTTTCATCATCATACCGCAATCGATCCCCGGTTGAGGGATTTTCTTCTGGAACGGGGTGTCTCGCTGTGCGGCGTGAGCCAGGGATACGCCAAATGCTCCGCTCTGATCGCGGGCGAGCGCTCGATCATTACCGCCGATGCGTCGATCCACGAGGCCGCGCGTATCGCCGGGCTGGACCCTCTCA
>JAKJGD010000235.1 GCA_022704585.1 Spirochaetota bacterium
CCTGCCGGTACGTTCGCATGAAGGAGAGCCGGATGTAAAGGAGAAATTCGCCCTCTGGCAATGCGTGGTTAAAACGGCGCGCCGCAATTCGGCTCGGAGCAGGCCGTACTGGCCGGCATGGCGCCGTTGACCAGGCTGTCTACCCACCCGACGAACGAGGTCCCGCCAGAGGTCTCGGTATAGGTCTTGTTGTAGAATATGATCGTATGGTCGGTGCCTGCACCTATATAATAGGCGTAATTCGGCAGCTCGATCTGGATTGCACCGGTAGTGCCGGAATCATCGTACATGCCGTCACTCCAGTCCTGATAAACCCAGAGGTCAGGGTCCGCGCCGGACTCCGAACCCCAGAAGTTAGGATAATTGATATGGTCCTCCACCTGTATGTTGTAGAACCATGTCTGGGTCTTGTCGTACTTCGTCGTGTATTGCGCGAATCGCTCGCCGGTGGCTGCACCCAGGTAGTGATTTACACCCGCGTACACGAGCTCTTTGTATGTCGGAAATGTGCTTATATCAGTTGTACCGAAAACGTCCACGGGCAATACAACCCCCCAGTTCACATTGGCAATATCGGTAAATGTATTACCCCATGCGTCCGTTGCCGGCGTAAACCCCACTCCCGCGTCACCCAGGTAGCAGGCCGTGGTGGCCGCGGAATACTCGGTGCGGATATAGGGGAACGCCAGGAGCGAGGCATAGCTGCCTGCGCTCAAACCGGTAACAAAGAGGTGCGTAACCGCGGCCGAAGGGATGTTTTCCCTCATCCACTGAACCACGAGAGATAGGTTTACTGCGCCTCTATGGCGTATTGTCACATTCGGTATCGGCTCGGGACTGTAATCGTCCATGTAGTCTTTGTCCTTCTGTCCCGCACCCAGGTCGCCGGTGCAGTAGGGAACGTAGACGATGGTCCAGTCCCTGAACGGGTTGTCGGGATTTGTGGTGTCAATGAAGCCGCCTGCGCCCCGGCTTTTCCCAGCGCCGGAGCTCACCAGACCGAGCAGCATCACCGACTCGAACAGGTCTTCTGAATAGGTATGGTTGTACACACAGTTGGTGATGCTCCAGCACGCGCCGCCTCCCATGAAAAAGACCATCAGCTTCGTGGGGTCGCCTCTCTTGACAAAGAAGGCGAACTCGGGATTCGTGCCCGGGCAATTGGAACAGCTCGGCTCTTTACCTGCGTAGGAATCGCATAAATGCAGGAAGGGACCGGACAGGTCAGCAATTGTTTTCTTTTCCCAGATTTTCGAGATGGCGGCCATGTACGCCGCCAGTGCAGTCACGGTCTTTTCGCTATCGCTATCCTTATTGCTATCGGAGCAGGCGGTGAGGCTTGCGATATATATCACGCATATTAGTATCACTAACCGTTTCATCTGGGAGCCCCCCTCGTGGATGGAGAATCTATCAGGATATTGCACAGAGTGTCATTTCTGTCAACAAATATAAGCGGATAACGCGGGAGGCTATTTAGCGAGAGCGAGAATGCGTTTCGCGAGCGACTCGGCGTCCAGCCCGTGCTCTTTGCACAGCTGCGACCCGGTCCCGTGCGCAACGAAACAGTCCGGGAACCCGGCGCAGAAGAGGACCCTGCTCCTGAGCGCGGGGCTTATGGACGCGAGGATATACTCGCCGGCCCCGCCGGACGCTGCGCCGTTCTCCAGGGTCACGGCGTACCGCGCGGCGCGCAGGGCCCGTTCTATCCCCCGCACGTCCAGCGGCTTGATGGTGAGCAGGTTGACGACCGCCATGCCGATGCCGCGCTCGCCAAGCAGCTCGCGCACGCGGAGGGCCGTTTTCACCATGTCGCCGAAGGTGAACATGACGACGTCTTTTCCCGGGGCGAGCTTTTTCACCGCGCCCGGGACGAACCGGCCGTACTTCTCGAAGCTGAATCCTTCCGGGTTCACGCCGCCGCGGGGATAACGGATCGCAACGGGGCCGCGGTCGTACCGGGACGCGAACAGGATCATGTCGCGCAGCTCCTCGCCGGTCGAGGGGGCCAGTATCATGAAGTTGGGGATGTTCCGGATGATCGCAATGTCGAAGAGCCCGTGGTGCGTCTCGCCGTCCTGTCCCACGATGCCGGCGCGGTCGATCAGAAGCCTGATCGGGAGGTTCATGATCCCGATATCATGTATGAGCTGGTCGACCGCCCGCTGGAGGAATGTGGAATATATCGATACGAAGGGCTTGAGCCCGCTTTTCGTCAGCGCTCCGGCGAAGGTTATGGCATGCTGCTCGGCTATGCCGACATCGAAGAACCGTTCCGGCGACTTGTTCTCGAACTCGAACAGGCCCGTGCCGAGCTTCATCGCCGCGGTAATCGCCACGATGTTCCGGTCCTTCCGGGCAAGGTGCGCCAGCGTTTTGCCGGCGATCTCGGAATAGGAGAGCGAGGGGCCGGCCTTTTGTATGCCGGTGGCCAGGTCGAAAGGACCGATGCCGTGGAAGCGCGCCGGGTTCATCTCCGCGGGCAAGTAACCCTTCCCCTTTTTCGTCAGCACGTGGATCATCTTGGGCCCGTAGTCTATCTCTTTTACCCGCTCAAGGATTCCGATGAGCTGGGCCATGTCATGACCGTCAATGGGCCCGAAGTAGCGGACGCCCATGTCCTCGAAGAGCTGGCCGGGAATGATCATCTTTTTGAAGCTGTCGAAAAAACGGGATATGAAATTGAAGAGAAAGTTTCCGACCCGGGGCACCCGCTTGATCAGGGCCATCGACGTGCGGCGGATGCGGTTGTACACGGAGCCCGAGATGATCCGCGTGAGGTATTTCGACATCGCACCCACGTTCTGCGAGATTGAATGCTCATTGTCGTTGAGAATGATGATGAGGTCGCTCTCGCTGTGGCCCATCTGGTTGATCGCCTCGAACGCCATACCGCCGGTGAGCGACCCGTCGCCGATCACGGCGACGACCTTGTGCTTCTTCCGGGCCAGGTCCCGCCCGACGGCCGCCCCGTAGGCGAGGGTCAGGCTTGTGCTGCTGTGCCCGGTGTCGAAGGTATCGAACTCGGATTCGCGGGCCTTGGGAAAGCCCGCGATGCCGCCCAGCTGGCGTATGTGTTTAAACGCCTCCCTGCGGCCGGTGAGTATCTTGTGCGCGTAGGTCTGGTGCCCCACGTCCCATATGATCTTGTCGCGCGGGGTATTGAAGACGTAATGGAGCGCGATCGTGAGCTCGACGACGCCCAGTGACGACGCCAGGTGGCCCCCGTTCTTCGATATGACATCAAGGATATATTCGCGCAGCTCCGCTGCGAGCGGCTCGAGCTGTTCAGGCGGGAGCTTCCGGAGGTCCCGGACGCTGTTTATTTTTTCGAGTAACATTGTGTTACTCCCCCCCGTCCCCCGCCGGGGGCGCGTCGGAGGTGACTGCTACCTTTTTGATTATACTTGAATCAATCATCTCATGGCTGTCAATAATTACCATTACCGGCATTGAATAGGTGAATTGCTATATAATATAACAAACGACCCGTCTTACGTGCCCCCTCGGGGGGACAGGGGGTCTACTACGCTATTATTCTCGCTATGCTCTCCGTCTTCCCTTCCTTGTTGACCTCGAGCATAATCGCGTTGACCTTGCAGTTCCCCTCGGCGACCTCAAACTTGACGCGCGTGAAGGTCAGGAAGCGCTTCATCGAGTTCTCCTTGTTGATGCCGATGACCGAATCGAAGGAGCCGGTCATCCCGATGTCGGTGATGTAGCCGGTCCCTTTCGGCAGGATGTCCTCGTCCGCGGTCATGACATGCGTGTGCGTCCCGAACAGGGCCGTGGCCCGGCCGTCCAGGTACCACCCGAGGGCCCTCTTCTCCGAGGTGGCCTCCGCGTGGAAATCGACGATGATGACATCGGCGCTATCCTTGACCTGCCCGTACAGCCGGTCAAACGCCCGGAAGGGGCAGTCGATCGGCTCCATGAAGAGCCGGCCCTGCAGGTTGATCACGCAAATCCGGAAGCCCTTCCGCTCGATGAAGCAGTGCCCGTGCCCCCGGACGCCCTCCGGGTAGTTGGCCGGCCTGAGCAGGGCCGGCTGCGAGTCGATGATCTTCAGCGCCTCGCTGTTGTCCCATATGTGGTTTCCCGTGGTGATTACGTCCGTGCCGATGGAAAAGAATTCCTGCGCTATATCCGGCGTGATCGACTTGCCGCCCGCGGCGTTCTCGCCGTTGACGATCACCATGTCGATCCGGTGCACGTCCACGATGCCCTGGAGCTTGTCCTTGAGTATCTGCCGGCCCGAGCGGCCGACAACGTCACCGACGGCGAGTATTTTGAATGTCTGGCCCATTAGTATGCTATATAACACGTTCCTTATAAAATGTCATTGCGGGGAGCCCTCGCCCGCGGGGGCGACGAAGCAATCCGCAACCTGCTGCTGAATACGCCATGAAAACCGAAAAACATGTTGCCGCAGAATTTATGCGGCAGATCGCTTCGCTGCGCTCGCGATGACAGCGACAGAGTTCCTTACTTCGCGTACTCTATGATCCTCGTCTCCCGTATGACCGTCACCTTCACGATGCCCGGGTACTTCAGCTCGGACTCTATCTTGGTGGCCACGTCCTTCGCTATCCCTTCCGCCTTCTCGTCGCTGACGATCGAGTTGTCCACGATGACGCGGAGCTCGCGGCCTGCCTGGATG
>JAKJGD010000236.1 GCA_022704585.1 Spirochaetota bacterium
ACAAACCTGCCGTTCTTTCTCTGGAGGGCGCGGAGCTCTTCGTCCCCGTACAGCTGGTTTACCTTCTCAACGCCGGACATGCCAAACTGCGACCTCTCTTCCTCGCTCATGTCGTTGAGGGCCTGGTAAAATGATTCGGGTCCCAGGTAGAAGGCGCCGAGTATCACCTGTCCCTTTTTGAGTTTGTTCCCGAGGAGCTTCTTGACACCTTCATAATTCTTTCTGTCGTATATATCCGCGGGGTAGGCAGTGCTGCCGTCATATATTACGCCATTTCTGTAGGAGAGGCCTTCCCTGAGGATCCCGAATTCAGTGAGCATGTTGAAGTCTTTTTCCCTCATTCTCAGGTGGATGCCGTCCTTTTCGTACAGCAGCTCCAGTATGTTCTCCGGAATAGTGTGCTCGGAGAGCTTGCCTTCCTCGATCAGCTTCATGATCGCGAGATTGTCATATACCTTGCGCTTAAGTATCCCTTTCCTGTACAGCTGTAGAAACGCGTCCACAAACATTTCGGACGATCCATAGAGCCCTTCCTCGAAAGTTCCCGTGCCGCCGAGCGCCTTGATGACATCGCCGTAGCGGTCCATGAGCCCGGCTTTTCCAACTACCGATTTGTAGAGCTCATTATGCGAGTGCCTCATGTCAAGGCCGGCCACTATGGCGTCGCCGAGCGCCCCGATGCCGACCTGCAGGGTGCCCCCGTCCCTTACCAGCGTGCTTACGATCAGTCCGATCATGTGGTCTTTAACTGTCACGGCATCCTTGGGCGCGCCGAAAAGCCGGTAGTTGAAACGCGGCCCTTTCAGGAATACGTCGAATTTGTCCGCTTCATAAACGGCATCACCGTACATGAACGGAAGGTTCTCGTTGATCTCGCCCACGATAACCATTTTTTCGCCACGGGCTTTGCCGCCATTGAGAAGCTCATTGGCGCTGATGCATATATCCGTATTACATCCCATGGAATACATCATTCTGCCGTTGATCTCCCTGCATGCCATCATCTGGCCGAAAACATTGGTCTTCTGCGTCCAGAATGCGTCCCGTGATACGTGGGTATAATTGGAGGGCAGGTGGCTTCTCTGCTGGGGCAGTACGTTCAGAAAGGTTCCCGCCTTGCTGTAGAACTCCCACAGCTCGACATTGGGCGGCATGTTCCCGGCGCGAAGATCGAGCATGTAGTCCAGGTCGGGGTATCCGCCGAAGAGTCTCTCCGCAAGCGGCCCGATGAGCCTCTTCTCGAGATCGCTTTTCCCTCTCGGTTTTTCCAGGGAGAGGGCGGTCATGATTTTGAGCTTTATCGCCGGATCTGCTTTTGCCCTTCGGTACAGCTCGTTTATGAAAAGTACGGGTTTGCCGAGGCCCAGCGCCGTGGAAAAATTAATCTCTTTGCCCACGTAGTTGATTACATCGTCAACTACCCTGGCCACGTCATCGGTTATGACGCCGGTTCTCCCATACATGTCCATTGTGCCGCCTCATACGTTATCTTTATAATAAGCGACTCCTTTCCGGATCTGTTGCAGGCCAGCCGGTGCTTTGATATGAATTATCTCCGGATTGCGCCGCTCAATTCTTCACCTTCCCAAAGCGTCGGGACAAAGCACGCCTGGTGTAATAAAAGTATCGCACGGCACACCGGCTGTCAATAGCCGGAGGTTGTACTTTTGGAGGCCCGGAATCTGTGGGTATGGAATAGCATATTATGTGGTGGATTGGTGCCGGTTTATGCCAACTATTGTGAGATGCCCCGGAAACATTGACCGCCCTGACATTGTTCCGCTTAGATCAGCATTTCCTTCACGGTCTGGTCCAGCACCTGCGTCAGCTCGTTGATCGTAGCGGTGGAGCGGGCCAGGGCGATGGAGATATTGACGATATCCTGGGACTTCTGAGCGATATCGAATGCCGTCTTGGTAGACTCATCCGTGGCGATCTTCTGCTCGTGCGTCGAGTTCTCGATGGTCTTGCTCGATTCGTGGATCTTTATGTTCAGGTTTTTGATGGTCTTGATGGTCACGCCGATGTCTGTGATCAGGTTCCCCACCTCGGTGATCTCGTCCTTGATGGTCACGATGGCATTGTTGAGCTTGCTCATCGTATCCACCGATCTGTTGATGAGCTGGCCGCTCTCGTCGATCATCTGAAGGTTGTCCTTGATAATGTTCTCGATCTCCTTTGCGTTCGATGTCGTTGCGTCCGCGAGCTTCGAGATCTCGTCCGCGACCACGGCGAAACCGCGGCCCGCATCGCCCGCGCGCGCCGCCTCGATGGCCGCGTTCAGGGAGAGAAGGTTGACCTTGTCGGCGATATCGTTGATCACCTGGACGAAGTTGGCCATCTCGCTCGATTTGTTTTTAACGGTCTCGAACCGGTTCTCCGTGAGCCTGATCTGGTCCTCGGTGACACGCGAGTATTCCGTCACCTCGTTCAGGGACCGGTTCATCTCCTGCGAGCTGGCCTGTACCTTGTCGTTGACCGACTTGAGGTCGTTCACGGAATCGACCGTGATCTCGAGTTCTTCGTACAGGGACCGCGCGATATCGCTGATGGTGTTTGAATTGGAAGCGAGCTCCTCGAGGGAGGTGGTGATCTCCTCGAGGGCGGCCGCCTGGTGCTGGGATATGTCGTTCATGTCATGGGTGATGGTGTTGTGCTCCACGGTCTCCTTCTTCAGCACGTCCATCGAGCTCATGATCGCCTGGGCCATGTTGCGGAGGTTGGCCAGGCTGCCGTTCGCCTCGGTGTGCATCTCGATGGCAAAGCGAAGCAGCATCTTTGTCGCGCGCGCGCCGAAAATGGCCCCCAGGCCGACCACGAAGAAGAGGATGAAGCGAACGGCCACGTCCGACTTCTGGCCGCCGGGCATGAGAAGGGTCAGGTGCTCGGGTCTCAGGAAAAACATGATTATCTGGCTTACGACGACGAGTACCAGGGTGTAGATCGAGATGTTCGTGTTGAAATAAAACACGCTCAGGGCAAGCGGAATATAACGGGCCGCGAAAAGCTGGGGCGCGCCGTGGAAGGTATACTCGAATATGCCGGTGCATATGGTTATGCCCGTGATCATGATGTAGCCGGATGTGCTTGTCCCCTTGAACGCGTTTGAAGCTGCAATAGTAATTCCAATCAGGATTGCCACCAGGCCAATTTCGATCCCTATGTGGTAGTACTCGAGGTATTGCGAGCCGATTCCCGCCACCTTGATGGCGGATACGGCCACGTTGGCGATGATCATGATGCTCAGGAACACATAGAGGAGCCGCTTGTTGTTCTGGATTATAATATCAGAAAAAATCTTCGACTTTGTGAAGTTAGTCTTGTCAAGGCTGGCCGCGCTTTTCGCAGATTCAACGCGCGCTTCTTTCTCGCTTGTTCCGGTCATTATACGTGCCTGTTTACAATGGATTGTGTTTGGGAACTGATATTTAAGAAAATAATGACAAACATTGCAGATTTTGTCATCAAAAATTTTATCGAGGTCCAAAAAACCGTTGATATCCGGAGAATGCTCTTTGTTTACGGGACACCCCGACCGTCGTTTCCCTGTCCGGGCAAATAATGTTTGACATGCCATAACCGCGCGGCGTACGTATCACCCTGATATATTATATATGGTTAATGGTTATGTCCGATAAAACGCTCCCCTTTACGAGGGAACAGATCGAGCGGATCGCCGCGGATTATCCCACTCCGTTCCACATTTACGATGAGCGGGCGATGCGCGACAACGCGAAGAGGCTCAATGCGGCCTTTTCATGGGCGCCCGGGTTCAGGGAATTCTTTGCAGTAAAGGCCTGCCCGAATCCATACATCATGAAGCTCCTTGCGGGGGAGGGCTTCGGCGCGGATTGCAGCTCCATGGCGGAGCTGGAGCTTGCCCGGCGTGCCGGCATAACCGGGGAGAGCGTTTTTTTCAGCTCCAACGACACGCCGGCGGCGGAGTATATCAGGGCCCGCGAGCTGGGCGCGATAATCAACCTGGACGATATCAGCCATATACCCTTCCTGGAAAAGCACGCCGGCCTGCCGGAGGTCATATCCTTCCGCTATAACCCCGGACCGCTGCGCGGCGGCAACGCTATAATCGGCGCGCCGGAGGAGGCCAAGTACGGCTTCACCCGCGAGCAGCTATTCGAGGGATACCGCACCGTCCGGGAGAGGGGGGTGAAGCGTTTTGGCCTCCATACCATGGTCGCCTCCAACGAGCTCAACCCCGACTATTTCGTGGACACTGCGGAAATGCTTTTTTCCCTTGTGCTGGACCTGCACCGGGAGCTCGGAATTCGTTTCGAGTTCGTCAACCTTGGCGGCGGGTTCGGCATCCCGTACCGTCCCGAGGACAGGGACGTGGACATGGCGTATGTTGCAGGGAAAATACGGGAGCGCTATGACGCCCTGATCAGGCCCGCCGGCCTGCACCCGCTCGGTATATGCATGGAGAGCGGGCGGATGATCACCGGCCCGTACGGGTACCTGGTGTCGCGCGTTCTCCACCTGAAGGATACCTACAAGAAGTACGTCGGCCTCGACGCATGCATGGCAAACCTGATGCGGCCCGCGTTGTACGGGGCCTATCACCATATCACCGTGCCCGGCAAGGAGTCCCTGCCGCGCGACCGCGTGTACGACGTGACCGGCTCGCTCTGCGAGAAT
>JAKJGD010000237.1 GCA_022704585.1 Spirochaetota bacterium
TGGCGGACCGCCATTACGAGGCGCCCCCGACCTTTTACAGCGTGGGCGGCTGGAAGATATTCAGGGACGAGGTCTGGAGCTGGCTCCGGTTCCCCTTCATCGCGGACCACAAGTATTACAAGAGCCACGGCCTCTACGATTTCCCGAAGCGGAAAACGGGACAGCGCATGATCAACGGCTTTCTCACCCTGATGGTCAGGCTCCCCGGGTTCAGGAACGTGGTGTACAGGCAGCGTATGAAGACCGAGATGATTCGGCCTTTCCGGAAAATTGTGAAGCAATAATTGTTCATTCGTGGTTGTAATCATATAAACAGTGGATTTACGTATCAGGCAAATGGGAGTTATTACAATGAACATAGCACAATTAGCTCGGGCCCGTTACGCGACCAAGGCGTTTGACCCGGACAAAAAGATCCCGGAGGCGCTCATGGATGAGCTGCGGACCCTGCTGAGATTGAGCCCCTCGTCCGTGAATTCCCAGCCCTGGCATTTTATCATCGCCTCGGGCGCGGAGGGCAAGGCCCGGATCGGCGCCGCGACCAGGCCGTCCTACGCCTACAACGAGCCGAAGATCCTGAACGCCTCCCACGTGGCTGTGCTGTGCGTCCGCACCGGGCTGGATGAGGCGCACCTCGCCGCGCTCATCGGACAGGAGGAGCGGGACGGCCGCTTCACCGCGCCGGAAGCAAAGGCGGGACAGGACAGGGGGAGGCGCTTCTATCTTGGCCTGCACCGGAACGAGCGCGGGGACGAGCGGCCCTGGATGGAAAAGCAGGTCTACCTGGCCCTGGGCATGCTCCTGCTCGGGGCGGCCGCGCTCGGGATCGACGCCTGCCCCATGGAGGGGTTCGACGCCGGAGCGCTGGATGCGGAGCTCGGGCTCGCGGACAGGGGGCTGGCCTCCCTGGTGATCGTGTGCCTGGGGTACCGCGGCGAGGGGGACTACAACGCGCACCTGCCCAAGTCGCGCCTGCCGGCCGGGGCGGTGTTCACGGAGCTGTAACGCAGGCGGCGCCGCCTACCTTCCCCGCACCAGCCCCGCGATCGCATACCCGAGCTCGATGAGCTGGTTCGCCAGCGCGAACACCGTGGCGGCGAAGAACATCCGCCCCGACGAGGCGTAGTCGTACCCCTCGAAGATCGCCTGCACCTGCTTCGCGTAGACGCCCTCCATGGAACGCTTTTCCAGCCAGGCGAAGATCCCGGCCCCGATCAGCATGGCAGCGAAAAAGAGGAGCGCCTGCATGACGCCGTTAATGGCGCATTCCTGCGCGGGCCTCGTCACGAGCCGCATCACGATCGGCACGAAAAAGAGCACGAACAGGAAGCCGAAGCGCAGGCCCATCATGTACCAGGCGGCCGCCAGCAGGACGACGGGCAGCACTACCGCCACGGTGATCAGCCCGGCAAGCGCGAGCGCGTACAGCGGCCCGCTTCCTCCGCCGGCTTCCCGCGCCAGTCCGACCAGCGCGTCCCACTTGCCGGTCGCTCCCGCGACCATCATCATGAACGATATGGGTATGGTGCCCAGGCAGGTGAACATGAGCATGCGCGTATACCCGGTGTTCCCCCCGGGCGCGATCATGTGCCTCACGATGTTATAGATGAAGTAGACGCTGATCAGCAGGCCCGCTGCGGAAGCGATCCTTTTCATATGCCGGCCTCTCTTGATTCCCCAGGGTATGTCGTGATTATGCGTTCAACTCGTTGCCCGGCGCAAAAAACCGCTGCAATCTGCCAGAAACAGGAATCGTGCACATCCAGCCGGACAGGACGCCAGCGGGCAGAGCTCCAAGTATAACCGGCTGATATTGCACTGGTACGTATGATGAATTAAGTTTTACATATACGATACTCGAAAAAACATCAATAAATTAATTACACCCTGTGAATAAAATGTATTACATTGTATACAGGCGGGTCGGGAGATATACGGCCCATAATGAGGAGCGGTTTCTGCCACGGGCGCGTGCCCGATAATCTCAACAGCAGGGGGAGGGCGGTATGAACATCATTGCGCGTATTCCCTGGGCCATAATTATCATCGCGTGCCTTACCGTGGGGCTGGCGCCGTACAACCCGCCCCATGTCTGGAAAAAGACCATCCTGCTTTTCACCGGCAATCTTCCGCTGCCCGTGGACTGGTGGGACCTGTTCTTCCACTGGCTCCCCTGGGTCTTCCTTGTTCTGAAGACGGTCGCGGCTGTGCGCGCGCGGGCACAATGAGATGCGCCTGCCGCGGGCCGCATCGGGAGGCCTGCCGTGAGCGAAGCGGTCATCCTCTTCATCCATTACCCTGAGCCGGGCAGCGTCATCCCCGGGCTGGAGCGGGAACTGGGCGCTGACCTTGCACTGGAGCTCGAGGTCTGCATCATCCGGGACCTCCTGGACGCTGCGCACAATGCCGGCGCCGTGCCCGTGGTTGTGGGCACGGGTTCGAGAGGCGCGGGACCGCCCGGTATTTTCGGCGACGCGCTCCGGCTGGTGCAGCATGGCCGCGACACCGGCGCGCGCCGGTACAACGCCTTCGCGGACGTTCTCGGCCGCGGCGTTACCCGCGCGGTGATGGTCTGCGGAGGCGTTCCCGGCGTGTCCGCAGACCTGCTGCGCTCCGCCTTCGCCGAGCTGGATGACCACGACGCAGTTCTGGGTCCGGATAAGGACGGAGCGTGTTACCTGATTGGACTGAAGAATAAGGCTTTGAGCAGGGAGCTCTTTTATGACCTGCCCTGGGGCACGTCGCGCGAGTTCATGAAAACAATGGGCAGGATCGAGAGCGTGCCCCTCGGGATCTCAGTGCTGCCGCAGAGGGAAAAGGTACGGGACCGCGAGGGGCTTGTCCGCTTCATACGGGACGGCGCGCTGCAGGGGAGCTCCACGCACGTGACCGGGTGGGTGGAGCGGCACAGGGTTGAGGTATACGGGAAAGCCTGAAACCCCTTTATCATTTACACCTTGATCTGGAAGATGCGGTATCCCTTGTACCGGTCCGCGTTCAGGTATTTCAGTGCGCCGATCATCTTCTTGTTGCTCTCCACGATGAGCGAGCAGTCCGACTGGTTGTAGCCCATGCCGATGCCTATCTCGATGGTCATGAGGATGAGTATCTGGTCGATGTTCTGGCCCCGGAATTCCGGCATGACCCCCATCAGGATGGTCCTGAGGGTGCGGGTGCGCTTTACCCTCCAGAGGAGCTTGATGAGCCGCCAGGGATAGAGGTGCCCGTTGAGCGCCGCGATGCCCGGGCTGGCGTCGGGAACGGAAAGGATGAAGCCGATGGTCTTCCCGTCCTTTTCCGCGAATATGGCGAGCTCGGGGATGAGTATCATCTTCAGCTCGTTGAACATCTTGTCGAATTGCTTCTGTGTAAGGGCGATATGGTCCTCGTTGCCTTCCCATGCGGCGTTGAATATGCGCATCACGTCGCCGGCGCGCGACGGGATATCGCGCTTTTTCGCGATGACGAACTTGACGTCGGTTTTCTTCTGCAGCTCGGCGCGCATTTTGAAGAGGGGGTCCCAGTTGATCCCGTCTTCCTTCACCATGAAGCAGAACCAGTCAGCCTTTTTCTCGAACCCGTAGGCCAGCGCGTGCTTTTCATACCAGTGGGCGAAATGTAATATGCCCGTCACGGGCATCCTGCCGTTGTTCATGCAGTCGAACCCGACCGAATCGTATATGGTGAAGCTCTGCGGCCCGTTCATTATCTTTTTTCCCCTGGCGCGGAGCGCTTCGCGGGCGGCGTCGAACAGTGCCTTCGATACATTGAGGTCGTCGATGGATTCGTAGAAGCCGAAGAAACCGGTCTCTTTGTCGAATTTTTCCTCGTACAGCTTGTAGGTATGCGCGGTGATCCTGCCGGCCGGCTTCCCGTCCCGGTACGCGATGAAAAAATCTGCCTCGCCGTGCTCAAAGAAATATCCCTTCGCCGGGTCGAAGAATGCCACCATGTCGCTGATAACGGGAGGTACCCATGCCGGGTCGCCCGCGTATATCCTGGCGGTCCAGGGGAGCTTGATGAATTCCAGCATCATTTTTTTATCGGTGACTTTTTTCACTTCGATCTTGGCTGACATATCGTTTTCCTTTGTTTCAGTGGTGGTATGGCCTGAGGACCCCGGTTTTTCATGCCGGGGCCACAGGTCGCACACTATAAAGTTTTTGAGAATAATGTCCATTCTTTTTTTTAAAGCATTATCGGTTGAATCAGCGCGCGCGGTAACGGGTGCACCGCGAGAGGGCCCGATGGCCGGCCGTTGCTGCCGTATATCATCCTTTATACATTAATAAAGTTCTTTACAAAAAAGGGCCTCATTATTATTTTCTCTCAACATCTGAATAAAAGATTCCGCTCGGACAGCCCCGGGCGGCGGGTATAATCATATTGCGACACGGTTTCTGGAGGTTTGTGGATGCTGAAGGAATACAAAGCTGATCAGATACGTAACATTGCCCTTATCGGTCATGGCGGCACCGGCAAGTCGACCCTGATGGACGCCATGCTCCTCGCCGGAGGAAAAATCGATAAAATCGGAAACCCCAACCAGGGGACCCTCACCTCTGACTATGACGATGACGAAAAGAAGAGAATGATGTCGATCAGGAGCGCGATGGGCTTCGTGGAGATCGACGGCGTC
>JAKJGD010000238.1 GCA_022704585.1 Spirochaetota bacterium
CGCCTGCTTGAGACCGGTCGCGCTCAGGTCCCGGACATCGCGGTCCGCGAGCCGTTTCCTGATCTCCTCCTTGAACGCGGTGAAATCACCCTCTTGTTCCAACAACATCTTCATACAGGTCACTGCCGTATATATCGTTCACCACGATCAGCGGGAAGTCTTCCACCCTGAGCCGATAGATCGCCTCGGTCCCGAGGTCCTCGAACGCGATGAGCTCCGATTCCCTCACCCGCAGGGCCAGGTATGCGCCTGCCCCGCCGAAGGTGGCGAAATATACCGCGCGATAGCGCGCGCACAGGTCCCGGAGGCTTGCGTCCCGTTTTCCCTTGCCTATCATGCCCCGAACTCCAAGCCCGAGCATCGCGCCGGTGAAGGGGTCCATCCGCGACGACGTGGTCGGCCCGGCTGATCCGATGACCCGCCCCGGGGGTGCCGGGCTCGGTCCCATGTAATAGATCACCTGGCCGGACAGGTCCAGCGGGAGCGCTTCTTGTCTTTCCGCCATGGCGACAAGCCGCTCGTGCGCCCGGTCGCGTGCGGTATATATCGTACCGGAGAGGAGCACCCGGTCGCCGGCCTTCAGCGACCCGATCACCCCGTCGCTGATCGGCGTTTCGATCTTCCTCCACCCGGCGGTCATAGCTCGGTCCTCCGGTAGCGCAGGGAATGGCAGGTCATGTTCAGGGCAACCGGCAGCGTTGCGATATGGGTCGGCGCCTCGAGGATAAAGACCCCGGCAGCCGTGTACCTGCCGCCGAACCCGAGCGGCCCGATACCGGTCCGGTTGACCCGCTCCATGATCCGATCCTCGAGCGCGGCATAGAACGGGTCCGGGTGCCGCGAGCCCGGCCCCCGCAACACGGCCTTTTTCGCGTTCAGGAGGGCCGTGTCCGCAGTGCCTCCGATTCCCACTCCGAGAAAGAGCGGGGGGCAGGGGTTCGGGCCGGCCTCAACCACGGCCTTTTCAATATGGTCAAGAATCATCTCCTCCGTGGCGGTCGGCCGGAACATTTTTAGCGATGACATGTTTTCGGAACCGCCGCCTTTCAGGAACACGGTAAGCCCGAGTCGCCCCTCGCCGGCATGCTCTACATGGATGAACGCGGGCGTATTCGTACCGGTGTTGTTACGGCGGAGCGGGTCTCCCGCTATCGACTTCCTCAGATAACAGGCGCGGTACGCTTTCTCCACGCCCCGGTTGACTGCCTCGTCAAGCGAACCGCCGATAATCACACCGCTTCCGATCTCCACAAACACGATGACCATGCCGCAGTCCTGGCACAGGGGGAGCCCCTCTGTTGCTGCAATGGCGCCGTTTTCTTTTAATAGACGGAGAGTATCGCGCGCAGTTTCCGTCGTTTCGGTCTCGATCATCTCATCCAGGCGCTTTACCACGGATAGTGGAAGATTGAAGCTCGCTTCTCTGATGAGCTGTTCGATTGCGTCCGTCACGTCGGATGCGGAAATGGTTCTGGTTTTCATTATATCTTCTTTATCTGCTTATAATATATATTAAATCAGCACAATTCCCTGTCAAATATTTAATTCATAACAGCCCGGTCAGGCTCTCGGCGCTTATCATCAGATATGCGATCCCACATATCCAAATTTTTATTTGACAAATAACATTCATTATCAGTAAATTCAATCTATCACACAAAAGGAGTAGTATCATGAAAAAAACTCTCGCAGTCATCACAATCATCATAGCGTCGTTTTTTATCGCCTCCTGCGCCAAGGACCAGGTCAAACAACCTGATACGGTTGGCGCTGCAGGCGCGTTTGTCAGCGCCTCCAACGATCAGCTCGCCAAGTACCCGGTTTCCGGGTTCGGCTACAAAAGCAGCGTTGTGCCGGCACAGGGCTGGGATAAATGGGCAACAGTCGCAGCTCCCGTCATCAAGGGGATCGTGGACAAGCTTCCAGATGGATATGTGCTGGAAGTACGCGGTCATACAGACGCGCGCGGTCCCGAGGATCCCGAGGGCGAAAAGCCAGGCAACCTGAAAATATCCAAGGACCGGGCCACCGCGGTTGTAAATTCACTGGCCAAGAAGGGCATTTCATCATCCAAGATTACGGCGCGCGGCGTCGGTTCCTCGGAGCCCCTTGCCGGTGCGGACCCGAAAAGCGCCGATCAGCGCAGAGTGACCTTCGTGGTCGTTCCCAAGTGACGCTTTGGGCAGTGCTATCGAAAGGCATCACGGCTATCCGTGATGCCTTTTTTATTGCTCTATGAAAAAACATTTCCTGCATGTAACAGTTTTCCTGCTCTGTACCTGGCCAGCTGCATATTCCGGCGGGGCGAACGGGGAGTCGGACTATCTTCTGACCGGGCTCAACACCGCCCGGAAAGTGTACATCAGCGCCAGCTCATCCAGCGGCGTGAACAATCGCGCCATCAAGGCCCTGGATACTGACCGTAAAACCAGCTGGATCTCGGCACAGGGCGGCGGGCCCCAGTGGATATCAATAGACTTCGGCTTGAAACGTCTCCTCACGTCTATCGTTGTATATCCGGCTCGGAAAGACAATGCCCGCCCCTTTACCCGCTTCAAGCTCCAGTTCCTTGACGGCGACTGGTTCGATTTCGCAACCGTACGCGTTTCCGGGCGTACCGAGATAGATCTTATAGGCGTTGATGCAAGCACCTTTCGTATTTACATACCCGCCGACGCGTTGCCCGACGGAGTCGCCGCAATAGCCGAGATCGAGGCCTATGTCGGGGGAACAAAAATTTCTTTTTACGACGAGCGTCTCAAAAGCCTGTGCCTCCCCGTACGAAACGCGTACCTTCCGTCCGATGATTACAATTATCCGAATGCGCCCCGCTCCTATCGCGGAGGCAGACACGCCGGCCTTGACCTGTACACGTACCATACCGACGATTCCTATGACCCGCTCCCGGTTACGCGAAACACTCCCGTTCTCGCCGCCGACGACGGGATAGTTATCCGCGCCGATCATGATTACACGCCGACCGATATTACCGAATGGACCCGGCGCTCTGCCTATTTCAGGACGCATCCCAGCACCTTCATGAGGCGTTCCTTCGGCGGTCGCGAGGTGTGGATTGACCACCGCAACGGCGTGATCACAACGTACAATCACCTTTCCGGGATCGAGCGCTCCGTTAAAAAGGGAACCCGCGTGTCGCGGGGCCAGCATATCGGCCAGGCGGGCAACTCGGGCCTTGCCGGCGAAGCCGAGGGAAAGGATTACGGCATTCATCTCCATTTCGAGATATGGGTAGACGGCTGCTACCTGGGATACGGTATGAGCCCGTTTGACGTGAAGAAATACTTCAGATGGATTTTTAGTGTCGAGCGGTAAACCCGTCCGCACCATTGCAATAATCAATTGACTGGATTGGATCACATACATATAACCTGATCATGAAGCGAAACCTTCCATATCGCGCCGCCCTGGCTGTCGTCCTCATGGCCTCGGTCATGGCTTATATGTCCTCGTTCGGGGGAACCGCCCGCCGGTTTTCCATACTGTTCGTCGGGGACATCCTCCTCGCCAACGAGGCGGAGCAGCACATTCACAAGAAGGGCCTCGAGTATCCCTTCTGGAAGATCAAGCAGGAGCTCCTCAAGTATGACTTTATCTTCGCCAATATGGAGTCTCCCATCACGAAGCGGGGCGTTCCGGTTACGGACAAGCCCTACGTATTTCGCGTCAAGCCCGATGACGCCGTATGCCTGCGCGACCTCAAGATCGACGCTGTTTCAATTGCGAACAACCACCTGATGGACTACAACGCCGAAGGCATGGAGGACACCATCGATACGCTGGATGCCCTCAACATAAGGCACACCGGAGGCGGCAAAAACCTCACCGAGGCACGCCGGCCCGCCATCCTTGAATATGGCGACACAAGCATCATCATCCTCGCTTACTGCAACCGACCGCCGGAAGACTATTACGCCACTGATACGAAACCAGGCATAGCCCCGCTCGATCTGGCGCTGATACGCGAGGACATAGAGTCTTACAAGCTGCCCAATAACATAGTGGTAGTTTCACTCCACTGGGGTATCGAGCAGACCCATGAGCCCCAGCGCTCCCAGGTGGCCGAGGCGCACGCGATCATCGATGCGGGGGCGGACGCGATCATCGGGCATCATCCCCACTGGCCCCAGGGGATCGAGCTGTACCGCGGAAAGCCGGTTATTTATTCCCTGGGCAACTTCATCAACGGGTATATAAACCCCATCGAACGGGACAATATCGCAGTGGGATTTTATTATGACGGAAACAAGCTGGAGCTTATCAAGATAGTCCCCCTTGCCGGCAGGAACCGGCAGATACGGTTTCAGCCGCACGTGCTCGAAGGTACTCAGGCAACAAGTTTTCTGAAGCTCATCCGCAATCTCTCGCTGAAGCTTAAAACCAGCATTGAAATCGCTGATGGTTTGGGGCTGATCAAACTGTCGGAGAAACCCGCCAGGGAAATTACTGATGAAAAAAGGTCCGGCCCCTCGCGCGGTGTCCAGAACTACGTCATCCCGAAACCGCCGCGCGTGCCGGCCATCAAAACTGGAAATAGATGAAAGGACGAATACCCGCAGTCGCCGCGTTGTAGAGAACGATCGTTATAAAGGAGGCGGCCAGA
>JAKJGD010000239.1 GCA_022704585.1 Spirochaetota bacterium
CAGGTGGGCCGAAGATCGTTACAACGATCGGAAGCCTCTGATTTAATCCGGATCGTCGAATACCTTGCCCGGATTCATAATCCCCTTCGGGTCGAAGGCACGCTTGATCCGCTTCAATAATTCTATCTCCGCCTGTGACAGGGCCAGGTGGAGATAGTCCTTCCGGATAAAACCGATCCCGTGCTCTCCGGTGATGGTGCCGCCGAGGGCGATTGCGCGGCGATATATCTCCCTCTTGAGATCCGGAAGGCCGTTTTTCCATGCCTCGTAATCCATACCGCCCTTGAGAACATCGATATGGACGTTCCCGTCACCGGCATGACCGAACATGACGGATCTCAGCCCTTTCGCGGTAAAATGCTTTTTCAGCTCTACCAGAAACTCCGGGATCTTTGACCGGGGAACAACGCAGTCCTCGGCAAGGAACACGGGGCTCTCCGCATGGATCGCCTCTCGGATCGAGCGTCGTGTTTTCCAGAGACGCTCGCGCTGCAGCGGCGAATCTGCGACGATGATGGCGGACGGGTCTACTGCGATGAGGGAGCCGATCGTTTCCAGGTCGCGGTGGACCTGCTCCTCGGAGGGGCCGTCGATCTGGATGAGGAGGTGGGCCCCCGCGTCGGGGAAAGGCACCTCGCGGCCGAGCGACTTCGCTACAAGGAGGATGGCGTCGCGTTCCATGAACTCGATGGTCCCGGGAACAATGCGGTTTGTCAGTATCGAGTATACCGCAGCCGCTGCATCGTCCAGTGAGGGAAAGGGTATCAGGATGTCTATCGAGTGAAGAGGGGCCGGAATGAGGCGCAGGTATATCTTCGTCACCACCGCCAGGGTCCCCTCGGACCCGATGAGAATGCCCTGGAGATTGTAGCCGGTGGCGTTCTTCACGATTTTGC
This sequence comes from Spirochaetota bacterium, assembly GCA_022704585.1. The sequence continues at coordinate 897 of JAKJGD010000239.1, forward strand.
CCCCCGTGGTTATGACGCTGCCGTCGGGGAGGACGAACTCGAGCCCCAGGACGTAATCCTTGGTGACGCCGTACTTGACGGCCCGCGGCCCGCCGGCGTTTTCAGCCACGTTCCCGCCGATTGAGCAGGAGTCCAGGCTTGCCGGGTCCGGCGGGTACATCAGGCCTTCGGCCCGCGCCGCTTCCTGGATGTCACGGGTTATGGCTCCCGGCTCCACCAGTGCCACCATGTTCTCCCGGTCGATCTCTAAGATCCGGTTCATTTTTTCCAGGGAAAGGACAACGCCGCCCATGACGGGCACTGCTCCTCCGGTGACCCCGGTGCCTGCGCCGCGCGGGATGACCGGAATGCCGTTATCGTTGCAGAATTTAAGGGTGCGGCTCACGTCATCGACGGTTCCAGCCCGGACCAGGATGTCCGGCATGGCGGTCAGGTCAGAAGTCTCGTCACGGGAGTAGGTCTCGAGAATATCGCAGTTGGTGCAGACTTTATTTTCTCCGATGAGATGGGACAGTGCTGATGCTATTTCCTGGTAAGCTTTCATAGAGGTTCACTCCGCTGAAGAGATTGTCACCCTGCCTCAATATGTCAAGGAATAAGTAACCGGCCAAATGTCTGAATACGTCCATTTCAATACCCGCGAAATGTTAACTATTAAATTGTTATTGAATTATTCATTGTTCAGTGAGAGGATGCACGTGTTTAATCCTGTTGTCCCTGTTATATAATTGTCCGGCATGATGACAAGCATGCAATCCGCTGCAGGACAGATCGCGGCGGCAATATCAGGAGGATTACTATGCGCCAGTGTCAGATATGCAAACACCAGATTGTTGAGGACGATGCCCGCTACTGCAGTGCCTGCGGCGCACCGCTTGCGGACATCCCGCCAGCAGCAGCGACACGGGCGCCCGGAACGGCCCGGAAACGAAAAATTCTGCTTTTAACGATTCCGCTCAATATTGCCCTGGTCGCGGGAGCCTTCTTTATGATGAAAGGCTGCTCCAGCGTCTCCGGGTCGTTCATGTCAAAGGGAGAGCCGCTCGGAAACTTCACTTTTGTTCCGAGGCAGTGCCGTTCAGGTCAGCGGCTGGGCTTTTTCGGCGCAGTATTGCTGGGCGAAGGACAACAGGACGGGGCCGTCGTAGCGTTCCTTGATCCTGCAAAGGGCAAGCAATTAAAAGTGGAAGTGCCAGGTTCGTGCGAGCCGCCTGACTACGAAAAGTGCAAGGAAGTCATCATTGACCCTCAGTACTGCACCCGGTATGAAATAAAACTCGATAGAACCAGTATCATGGTTAATGATATCGTGCTGGTTAAAGGGGCCCTTGATGTTGAATGTTCCTTCCCCGGGGGCGGGAGCGCATCGGGAAAGATCACATTCGACAGGTGTAACTGACGGCCCGCACTGATGAATGCGGATGACGAGATCCTGGCCTGAACAAATAAATAATTGATTTTTACAATCGAGTTTTTTATTATTGCCGGGGTTGCCGCCTTTTAAAGACAGGGCACGGCAACAGCGATTCACGCCCGGCGTGAAGTTATTAAAACTTAATATCAAGGGATAGTCATATGGCAAAAGCACAGGACACAAAAAAAGACAATAAGAAGAAGCCGCAAAAAACGAACAAAGAGAAAAAACTCGCAAAGCTGGAAAAGAAAAACAAGCAGTACGAGTAATATTTTCCCGTTACACGAGCCGGCACTTCGGCCGTGCATGGACGGCATCACGCCGGCGCGTTGTTCAATGAATCCAAATATTCTTTCAGCGCTGCAGGGTTCTTCTGTCTGCGTACCGCCTCTGTACCCACAACAAAGCCGTCTCCGATAGCCATGGCCTGCCGGGCGTCCGCGCCGGTCTTTATGCCAAACCCTATAATTATTTTTTTCCCGGTGCGTTTTCGTATCATGCCGATTTTATCTGCCAGCTCGGGTGCGCTGAAATCCGACTTCGCTCCGGTAATTCCCCGCACGCCGATAAAGTAGATTATCTCGCTCCGTGACGCGTTCATTCTGTCGATGTCCGTTTCCCGCGATTCAAGCGTCGCGAAGGGAACGATCGGTATGTCCAAGCCGCCGTCGTAAAAAAGGTCCGCCAAGCGATTTGGCAGGTCCGGGATGATGATGCCGTCCAGTACCGGGGCCATTTTCGCAGAGAAATTCCGGATACCGTACGAATAAATGATGTTGGCGTACGTCATGACGAATTTCTTCAGCTTCAGGGAACCAATATATGCGATATCGTCCATCACGGTTCCCGGAGTCGCTCCGGCTGCAATTGATTCATGTATGGCACCGGCGATAACCGGGCCATCCGCAATTGGATCGTTGAAGGGAATTCCTGCCTCGATGAAATCAAAACCGCTTGATGCGACCATTTTACAGCAATCGATAAAGCCGTTCCTGTCCGGATAACCCCCGGTGAGATAAATGCCTTTCATAAGGCCTCCCGCATGTTCTGCTCTATGATACCAAGGTCCTTGTCGCCTCTTCCCGAGAGGTTCACCAGGACGCGTGTCCCCGAAAGCGCTTTCGCATTGGCCAGGGCCCAGGCCAGCGCGTGGGAGGATTCCAGTGCCGGCATGATGCCTTCAAGGCGAGTAAGCTCGTGGAAAGCGGCAAGGGCACCTGTATCGAATACGTGGGTGTAGGCCACCCTGCCCGAGTCTTTCAAAAACGCGTGCTGAGGTCCTATGCCGGCATAGTCCAGGCCCGCTGACACGGAATGCACGTCCTGGACCTGACAGTGCCCGTCCTGAAGCAGGTACGAGAGGGCGCCCTGGAATATGCCCGGGGTCCCCTGGGACAGGGTGGCGGCGTTATCCCCGGGACCGAGCGACCTTCCGCCGGCTTCCACGCCGACGAGCGCAACTTCCGGCTGGTCAAGAAATCCCTGGAAGATGCCCATCGCGTTGCTGCCTCCTCCCACGCAGGCCACCACCGTGTCGGGGAGGTATCCTTTCTCCAGAAAATATTCGCGTGCCTCCCGGCCGGTGACTGCGTGAAAGAAGGCCACCATCTCCGGAAACGGATGTGGTCCTGCAACGGTGCCCATCAGGTAATGGGTGTCTTTGAACGAGGCGACCCAGTCCCTCAGTGCCGCACTGATGGCATCCTTGAGTGTCTTGAGTCCGTCGTCTACCGGCACCACCTCTGCGCCCAGGAGCCGCATCTTTTTCACATTGGGCATCTGACGTTGAACATCGACGCTCCCCATGTATATACAGCATTCAAGACCGAAGAGCGCGGCCGCGGTAGCAGTTGCAACGCCGTGCTGACCGGCGCCTGTTTCCGCAATTATGCGTCGCTTGCCCATACGGCGCGCCACCAGCGCCTGTCCAATCGTATTGTTGATCTTGTGCGCTCCTGTATGAAGCAGATCTTCCCTTTTTAAAAATAAATCGAAACCGTATTTGGCCGAGATACTCGCCGCATAATAAACCGGGGTCGGTCGTCCGGCGAATTCCTTCAGGTAGCGCTCGAGTTCATGCACCGAGCCGGCATCTGCTTTGAAATCGCAGTATGCTTGTTCAAGCCCGTCCAGAGCCGGAATGAGCGTCTCGGGCACGAATTGTCCTCCATACCGACCGAAAAATCCTTTATCGGGACGCATTGCAAACCTCGTTTATGAATTCCTTCATTTGCTCATAATTTTTCTTGCCCGGCGCAGATTCGACTGCGCTGGATACATCGACGCCGAAGGGCTGGAATTCCCTAA
>JAKJGD010000240.1 GCA_022704585.1 Spirochaetota bacterium
TGCGCGGAGAGACGGGCACATGATAACGAACCGGCAGTTTGTCACGATCGAGGAGACGGCCTCGATCCTCGCGGTTTCACCGGCGACGGTGCGGAACTGGATCAAGCACGATTACCTGCGGCCTGCGGGACGCCTGTTCCGGTCGGACGAGGTCCGTGCGCTGCGCGACGACCTGCTGAGCGGTTCGGTCCCGCGCCTGGCGCGCCGCGCCAACAAGGCGACGGCGACCCGCTCGTTCATTCCTGACGAGTACATCGCGGACGGCACCGGCAGGGAGACGATCGAGCGGATAGTGAGCAGTGTCGCCGCGAGCGGCGTCGGGACGGAACGGGCTCTCTTCATGCTGGCGCTCGGCATGTTGTTCAGGAACGGCATGCTGGGTACCGGCGCTGCGGAAGAATTTTTTCGCAGCGGTGCATCCGGTCCTGCCGGGGTGGCCGCGTCCCGTGAGCTGCGGGAATGGTACGGGGAGCTTGGCGGGTTCCGGCTTACAGCGCGGTACCGTGCCCTGCTTGACCTCGAGCTGCCCGACCAGCACGATGCGCTGGGCCTCGTATACCAGTCGCTGCTCCGGGAAGGAGACAAGGCGGCGGGCGGGTCATATTATACGCCGGACCGCATCGTGCGGGCGATCGCGGACGAAACCTACCGCGACGGTGCCCGCGTGCTGGACCCCTGCTGCGGGACGGGGCAGTTCCTTCTTGCATACGCCGGGAAGACGGACGACCCGGAGACCCTCCACGGGACCGACATTGATCCGGTGGCCGTGCGCCTGGCGCGGATAAACCTGTTGCTTGCCTTTCCCGGGCGTGAATTCATGCCGCGGATCCATCACCGGAACATCCTGACCGGCGACGCCCCCGGCGACGGTACCGGATTTGATATCGTGGCCACGAACCCTCCATGGGGCCTCCATTACGGAAAGCAGGAGCGCGACGGGCTGGCTTTCCTCTATCCCGGGATCACGTCCGGTGAGTCGTTCTCGTACATACTGAAAAGAAGCATCGGCCTGCTTGCCGATGGCGGCGTGCTCTCGTTCCTCCTTCCCGAGTCGATCCTGCATGTCAGGGCGCACGCAGATATCCGGGGCCATATACTCCGAAACACGCGCATAGAGCGTATCGTCCGTCTGGGCCGCGTCTTCAAGAACGTGTTTACGCCGGTCATCAGGCTTGACCTGGTGAAGGGAGGGGGCCGCGCGATGCTGAAATGCGTGTCCTGCGACGGCGACCACGCCGTGGACCAGAAGCGTTTTCTAAGGAACGGGGACTTCGTGTTCGATATCAATATCAATTCCACAGACGGCAGGATCCTTGACCGGGTATACGGCCGCGAGCATACGACCCTGGAGGGAAAGGCCGACTGGGCGCTGGGCATCGTTACCGGCGATAACGGCCGCTTCCTCAGCCCGGAAGACGGCCCGGGACTTGAGCCGATATACACCGGGAAGGAGGTCGGCCACTACCTGCTCCGCGCGCCGTCGGCCTTCATCCGGTTTGACCCGGGCAGGTTCCAGCAGTCGGCGCCGGAGCGGAAATACCGCGCGCCGGAAAAGCTCGTGTACCGCTTCATATCGAAGAAGCTCATCGTCGCCTATGATGACCGGGGGCGCCTGACGCTCAACAGCGCCAACATACTGATACCGAGGTTGAATGGCTACCCGGTGAAGGCTCTCCTGGCCCTGCTGAATTCATCACTGTACCAGTTCATATTCCAGAAGAAATTCTCTTCCATAAAAGTGCTCCGGAGCCATCTCGAGCGACTGCCGATCCCGTTGTGGGAAGCCGGCGACCTGGAGCGCCTTGCCTCGATCGCCGGGGGCATTATCGATGGAAGAGCCGGGATAGGGGACGCTGACGATTTTATCATGGAACGATTTGGAATCAATGCATCTGAGCGGGATCACATCAGGCGGTCTCTGCGCTGACCCGCGATACCTCAAAAACCGGAGAGGAGAGCCATGTTCGCGATTAAAATTGAGCAGATTCGCACCGCTGTCATCCTGCATCTCGAAGGGAGCCTGACGCGCGAGACTCTCGCCGAGGCAGAGGATACCTGGTTAGAGCTGCTCGGAGAGGGGCCGGAGCTGTTCGGGTTGAATTTCAAGAACCTCGCGCAGATCGATTCGATATCAATCAACCACCTTTTCAAGCTGGCCCGGGCTGCCGAAGAGAAGGGCGTACGGCTGGCTATAATTGACGTGAATGACGCATTGATGAAGATTTTCGAGGTGATACGGCTTGACCGGATAATCCCTGTCGTTACGAAAAACAAATTCGAGGCTGATTACATGAAGGACGTGTAGGCGGCGTCCGCGCCTCACGCGCCCATTATTCGATGTTTTGCTATTTTTGTTTGACAATTTACGGAGCGATTCCGGTTATTAGTGACCATGAGCATCGGCATGCCATATCAAGGAAGGGGGGACAGGACGATTCATGCGCCCCGCAGCTGCGGCCGGCGCCGCAGGCCCCGTGCCCTGGTCGCGCCGGTGCTGCTCGCCATCATGGCGCTGGCGGCGGCGCTTCCCTCTGCCGCGGCGACCGTTAACGGCCCGAAAAAAAGCAGGATCATAACCGTTGACGACACGCTGGTATCCCGGGATGTCGGGCCGATGCTCGAGTACCTGGAGGACCGTGGCGCCATGCTCACCATCCGGGACATCGTGCTGCGGGGGCGGCCGCTGCACTTCAGGGAATCGAGGGACACGGTCCCCAACTTCGGCCTTACCGATTCAGCCTACTGGGCCCGCTTCACGATATACAATCCCCTTGACCGCGATGTTTCGTTTGACCTGGTGTCGGTTTACCCGCTCATGGATGATATCATGCTCTTCATTCCCGCCGAGCGGGGCGGCTTCATAGTGAAAGAGTCGGGCGACATTTATCCCTTCAAACGGCGCGAGTTCGACCATTCGGGCTTCGTGTTCCCGATAAAACAGGGGCCGGGAGCGGCGACCTATTACATGCGCTTCAAGTCCGTTAACAACATGGCCCTCGACATCAAGCTTTATTCCCGCCAGGAGCTGTACCGGATCGACATGCTGACCGTCGGCATAAACGGCGTGTATTACGGCATGCTTCTCATCATGCTCGCGTACAACCTCTTCATATATTTGTCGGTGCGGGGGAGGGAGTATCTGTTTTACGTATTTTATATCGCCGGCTTCTTGCTGACTTCCGTGGCGCTTGACGGGAACGGGGCCCGCTACATCTGGCCGGGTACGGCTCTCTTTTCAGTATCTTCCTTTTATATATTCATGCAGTTATTCCTGTTTCTCGCATTTTCACGGGAATTTCTCGGAACCCGGCTTCTCTCCCCGGCCCTTGACTGGGCGGCGCGGGCGGTCATGTACGCGAGCATGGCCGGCCTGCTGGTCAATTTCATGCTTCTCAATAACCTTGCGATGATGATCGCCTCAACGGTGTGCACTGCCGCGGCGATTCTGGTAATATTCGTCATCATGATCTTTGCGCTTTACCGGGGGGTCCGGCCGGCGCGGTTCTTCGCCGGGTCCAGCTCGTTTATCATCATCGGCGCGCTCATGTTCATGCTCCGGGCCTATTCGGTGCTCCCGGTCAATCTCTTCACCGCATCGGCCCTGAAGTTCGCCGTCGGCCTGCAGATCCTCCTCTTCTCGTTCGGGCTTGCGGACAAGATCAACACGATGAAGAAAAAGCTCGAACTGCTGAACGTGAACCTGGAACAGGAAGTGGCGGAGCATATCCGCGACAAGGAGGCGCTGAAGCGGAGCGAGGCCCGGTTCCGGGGCGTAGTTGAGCGCAACTTCGACGTCATCTTCATGCTGGACACGGCCGGACGCTTCACCTACATGTCGCCGTCCGTCCAGGCCACCACCGGGTACCGGGTCGACGAGTTTCTCGGCGTCAGCTTCAATGCCTTCCTGCCCGAAGAAATGCAGGGCATTACCACGCTCCTGCTCGGAGACCTCCTGAAGGGCAAGGAGATCATCGGGTTCGAGACGGCCATTACGAAAAAAGACGGCACGCGGATCTACGCCGAGATCAACCTCGCGCCCGTCATGAAAGGAAACGATGTCACCTCGATCCAGGCGATCGCACGCGACATCACCGAACGGAAGATGGCGGAAGAGGCCCTGCTTGAGGAAAAGGAACGGCTCACCATCACCCTCCGGTCCATTGCCGAGGGCGTGGTTGCTACCGACATCAAGCGGCGCATACACCTTATGAACAGGGCGGCCGAGGACCTGACCGGCTGGCGGCAGGAAGAGGTGCTGGGGCGATTGCTCAACGACGTGTTCATCCTCATTGACCAGAAGACAGGGGAGCGGAGGGAGATGATGAACGCGGTCGGTCCCGGCGGTACCGAAGGCCCGCGCACCGGGACCCTGCTGATCCGGCGCGACAAGGCGGAGCGCATCGTTTCAGACCGCGCGGCCGCGATCCGTGACCGCGCCGGCGAGATCACCGGCTACGTCTTCGTGGTGCGGGACATCACCGAGGAGATCAAGTTCCACAGCGAGCTCCTCAAGATAGAGAAGCTTGAATCGATAGGGATACTGGCGGGCGGGATCGCCCACGATTTCAACAACATACTCACCGCAATCATGGGAAACATCAACCTGGCCCGCC
>JAKJGD010000241.1 GCA_022704585.1 Spirochaetota bacterium
CCATTCGATGAACGAGCCGCTGTCTATCAGCTCCCTGAAACCCGGCTCATCGGTGAAATAATAGCTAGAACCTTCGGTTTCCCCGGTCCGCCTGGGCCTTGTCGTGGTGGAAATAGAAAAACCGAACCGGTCATCAGACGCCAGGAGCATGTTTATCAATGTCGTTTTACCGGCCCCCGACGGGGCGCTGATGACGAATGACGGGCTATTCGCTTTCAAGATTCATCAACCGGTTCGCTATCGTTTCAGGCTGCATGGCGGACAAAATAATATGGTTGCTGTCCATCACGATGATCGCGCGGGTCTTCCTTCCGTGCGTTGCGTCAACAAGGAGGCTGTTCTCCTTGGCCTCCTCGCGGAGCCGCTTGCCCGATGCGGAAGCCGGCGTGATAACGACGACCACCCGCTCCGCCACGACCGCGTTCCCGAACCCAATGTTAATAAGCGTGGTTTTCATGAACCCTTCCCCGCACTACGGCCTGTTAAACGACATTCCTGCAGTGCTCGCGGATCATTTCAATAAGATTCTTTATGTCGACGACGAGGTGCGCTATTTCGGAGCTGCTGGACTTCGAGCCGATCGTATTGACCTCGCGGAACATCTCCTGCGCTATGAAATCCAGCTTCTTGCCGATCTGTTCTCCGCTCTTCATCAGGGCTCCGAATTTCTTGATGTGGTCCCTGAAGCGGATGATCTCTTCGTTGATATCGAGCTTGTCGGAGAGTATGGCGATCTCCGTGTAGAGACGGACATCGTCGACCTTCGAGCCGGCAAGGTTCTCGATCCGTTTTTTCAGCACTTCCTTTTTTTCGGATGATACGCTTTTTGCCAGCGACTTGATCGTGCCAAGATGCTTCGAAATCCCGGCCACGAGCGTCGTCAGGTCTTTACGAATGGCGGCTCCCTCCTTGTGGCGCATATCGATAGCCTTGTCGATTACCCGGCCGATCGCGGCAAAGATGTCCGCTCGCGACGCACGCGATATCATCGAGCGCTCCCGCTGGCTTACACCGTCCAGGGTCAGGATCGATTCGAACCGGAAGGGCTCCTCGGCCTCGCACTCGCGATGGATCTGGCGGAGCTCGCGGTAGTATTTCTTGATCATGTTCGCATTGATGGCAATCGGCTTGGCGACATTCCAGTCGAAGATGTCGATATTGAGCTCAAGCTTGCCCCGGGAAAATCGCTGCTTGAGGAGGCCATGGAGCTCGTTCTCCTCGTTCTTGATGATCTTCGGAACATTCACGTATATCTCGAGGTAGCGCGAATTCAGCGACTTGATCTCAACCGAGTAGGAGAACTGGTCAGTGCTTTTCTCGAGAAACGCGTAACCGGTCATGCTTTCCATGGATGTACCTATATAACCCTTTCCTGCCTGCCCATCGACTTGATCTTCACCATGCCCGTCTCGAGGTAAAAGTCTATCGTGCGGCCGTAATTGCCGCCGGTGTCCTCGGCAGCCAGAGAAATGGCGAGCCCCTTCAGCACCTCGCGTACCCGGGCGATATTGTTGTTGCCGATCTCTCCCATCATGCTGTTCTCGGACAGCGTGAACATGGTTGCCCCGCCGGTGATCTTTGCCAGGACGGCCTTCCTGCGGGCACCGCGCTCTTCCATCTCCTTGAGCATCATCGGTATGGCAGAGTCGGCGTATTTCTTCATCGACTTCGAGGTGTCCTTCATCGTAGGAAGCATAATGTGGCACATCCCGCCGATTTTCAGCTCAGGGTCGTACAGGCAGACGCCGACGCAGGACCCGAGGATGGTCCTCAGGATGTCCGGCGAGTTCGAAATTGCGAAGTCGGCTATACCGACATTTATCAGGTTAAATTCCATTCATCATCTCCTCGGGTTAGGCACGTAAACGGGCGCTTCGAGTATTTTTCGATAGCTGAAATCCTCGGAAATGGAGTGCAGGGTTTCAGAGTGTCCGATGAACAGGTAGCCGTGTTCGAGAATGCACTGGTAAAAATTCGCTACCAGATCAATCTGGTGCTTTTTATCAAAGTAGATCATAACGTTTCGGCAGAAAATTATGTCAATATCTTTTGGAAACGGGCTTTTAAAAAAATTATGGTAGCTCAGCTTTACCATTTTTTTCACGTCTTCCCGTATGAGATAGACCTGCTGGTCCTCCGGTTTCTGGGTAAAATACTTCTTTAAAATCTCCGGGGGTACTTTCTCGATCCTCCTGCCCGAGTATTCGCCGACGGCGGCGAACTGCAGCACTGACGGTGCGATGTCTGTCCCGAGGATCTCCACGTCCCAGCCGGCGAACAGGGCGTCGTTCTCCTTTACGCAGATTGCGATGGTGTACGGCTCTTCGCCGGTCGAGCAGGCCGCGCTCCAGATGCGGAGCTTCCGGTTTTTTTTCATTTTGGCAATTTCCGGAAGACATACCTGGCTCAGGGCCTCGAAATGGCGTTCGTTTCGAAAAAAATAGGTCTCGTTCGTCGAAACGACGTCCAGCATCTTCTCGTATTCGATTCCCTTGTCACGCGGCGGCAGCGACTGGAGGTAATTGTAGTAATCGGAAAATTCCGCTATGTTCAGAGCCTGAAGGCGTTTTCTCAGCCTGTTGGACAGGAGCGTGATCTTGGTGTCCTTGAGGAAAATGCCGCTCTCATCGTATATGAGCCTGGCAAACTTGCTGAATTCCTCCTCGGTGAGGCGTTTGATAATGGGTTCCACCCGCGATTACCCCGGTAGTTGAAAAAATTATGTGCCGGTTTCAACGCGAACCATTGAGGTTCAGCACCAGCCGTACTTCACCGATCGGTATGCCGGAATACCTCGAAATATCCTCGATTGCGCAACCCCGATCGTTCAGAACTGAAACCATGGAGTACCGGTCCGGTGATGATGTGACGATCTCAATGATCTCTTCCTCGGTGATAGCCACACCGCACTCGGGCTCGGTCACGGCCTCTTCCCGGGCGATCCCGCTCAGGTCCTTTTCGATGAGTCGTCTCCGGTCCGCGGCCGGCCCGGGATACCCGTCAGCCGCTGCCGCCGGCTCGGACCGGAACGCATCTCCATCACCGGCGATCGCGCCGGTTCCGCCCGTCCGAAGCCTATGTCTAATTTTTTCAACGAATAATAGCAAGCCTTTTTTTATGAAGTCACCCGCATTGTTTTTCGAGTACAGGTCAGGGGCTTCGATGGTTTTTCCGGCAGCGGGCAGCTGGTCCGGACGAACGGGATTCACCCGGGGGGCCTGCTCCCCGCGGGAGATCTCCGCTACCGGTGCGGGCTCGTCCCCGGCAGCGATCAGGTCAAGGGTCCTGATGTCGCCCGCTTTCTCCAGGAGGAGCCGCAGGACACGTATCTTTGTCTCGAGCAGCGAGATGTTCCGTTCCGCGGTGGCGTTGAACTCGCCGATCATCTCGTCCATTTCCTTCCGCATCTTGCGTGTGCGGAATTCCGTGGCCGAGCGCTCGAGCTTCAGGCTGATGACCAGATACAGCACCGCGCCGAGAAAAAGATTGAAGAGCAACAGGAAAAAAAACTGCATATCGAATCCTCGCCTTTTTATTCGCCGGAAAAACGCCGGCCGGGATTATGTCGCATAACAGGGTGCACCGGCTACTTTAAAATATCAATAATGTTACCCATCCGCTCGTCTACGCTCCGCCCCTTGCTGCGACGCTTCCGCTCGCCGGTTGCTTCCTGCTCCTCGCCCGGGCCGCCTCCTTGCGGTTTCCCCTCTTTTTTCTGCTGGTCCCTGATGACGGCGCTTTCGCCTTTCTTCGTTTCATCCAGCTTGGTGTTCACGAGGCGGGACTTTTCGCCCGACTCCTTCTCGAGAACATGCTGCTGCTGCACGATGGACTCAGAGCGCGCCTGCTGGTCCTTCCCAACCTCGGTGACCTGTGACATGTTCGTCTGCAAGTCTATCGGTCGTATGGCCATACTGCGCCTACCGTCGCCGCCTGCTGATGATCATCCGCGATTCCATGCCCTCGGGCTGCTCATACTCGGAGATCCTGATCTGGTCGCCCTGGAGGGAGAATTTCACGTGATTGTAAGGGTCTTTCAGGAAAAAGGTTTTATCTTTGATGTATATCTCCAGGCCGCCGAATGCCGTCTGTTCGGCGCAGACCCTCCCCTTGTGCTCGATCATTGATATGTAGGAATTGACCTCGTCCAGCTCGCCTTTGATCTCTTCCATTCGCTCGTTCAGCTTCGTGTTTCGGGCCTGCAGGTCTTTCAGCATCTTCTCCCTCTCGGCCGGAAGCCTGTTGCCCGCGTTCCGCTTCTGGGTCTCAAGCGTCCTCAGATCAAGCTTGAGATGCGTCTGTTCCTCTTCGATCTTTGCCTTCATGCCGGTAAGGTCCGACAGCTGCTGCAGGACCTTGGGGTGTATGCCGACGCGCACTTCCGTCCTGGTGGATACATCGGCGCCGAGAAAGCGCGCGTTGACCTCGTCGCCGGCGCGGATGACGCCGCCGACGATCCGGGCGCGCTTGCCCAGGCTGCAGACGCGCCCCCCCGCATCGACATTGGAGTGCATGATGCCCTCGGGCACAATGACGTCGGTCTCGGCGAACACGGACGCGTTCTGTATGAACTTGGCGTAAACGTTGCCGCCGGTCGATTCGA
>JAKJGD010000242.1 GCA_022704585.1 Spirochaetota bacterium
ATGATGGCCGCGGGCACCGCCGCGCAACAGGACGCGGACACGGCCCTCATTGAGAAAAACAGCCGGCCGGGCAGGAAGCTCCTCCTTACCGGCAAGGGGCGGTGCAACATCACCAACGCCGACCGCGACCCGCGGAGCTTCCTCGCGCATTTCGGGAAAAAGGGGCGCTACCTTCACTCGGCGCTCGCCGCGTTCGGGGTGGAGGACGCGATCGCCTTCTTCACGGAGCGCGGCGTGCCGGTGAAGGTCGAGCGGGGGGACCGGGTGTTCCCGGAATCAGACCGCGCGGGCGACGTGCTCGCGGTCCTGCGCGAGTTCATGAAGCAGGAGGGCGTGCGCGTCTTATCCGGGCATGACATCACGGCGCTCGATGCGGAGGACGGCCGCATCCTGCGCGCGACCGGCCCGGGCGTCTCGGTGGAGGCGAAAAGCTACATCCTCTGCACCGGGGGCCTCTCTTACCCGGCAACCGGGTCCACGGGCGTCGGCCTTGAGATGGCGCGCTCGCTCGGCCACACGATCGTGCCGCCGCGCCCGTCGCTCGTGCCGGTGCTGGTAAAAGACCGCTGGGTGCGCGAGGTCGAGGGCCTGTCGCTTCGCAACGTGAAGGTGACGCTCCTGCATGAGGGGAAAAAGGCGGGCGAGGAGTTCGGCGAGGCGCTCTTCACGGCGGAGGGCATGAGCGGGCCGGTCATCCTGGACCTCTCCCGCATCATCGGGGACCTCGCCGCCGGCAGGACCGGGCTCGTCCTGGACCTGAAACCTGCCCTGGACCACCCGACGCTGGATGCCCGCGTCCGGCGGGACTTCGGCGCAAACCCGACCCGTCTCTTTAAAAACAGCCTGGGCGCGCTCCTCCCCTCCTCCTTCGTCCCGGTCATCGTGCGCATGAGCGGCATAGACCCGGACAAGACCGTGAGCCATATCACGAGGGACGAGCGCAAGGCCCTGGTGCGCGTCCTGAAAGAGCTGCGCCTCGAAGTGGCGGGGCTTGACGGTTATGAGAAGGCGATCATCACCGCGGGCGGCGTGTCCCTCGACGAGATCGACACGCGGACCATGCGCTCGCGCCTGGTCGAAAACCTCTTCTTCGCGGGAGAGATCATCGACATCGACGGCCCCACGGGCGGTTTCAACCTTCAGGTGTGCTGGAGCACCGGGTACTGCGCGGGACGGGCGGCGGCGGGAGCATCCGCCCCCTCCGGCCTGCGGCCACCTCCCCCGTAAACGGGGGAGATACAAAGCAATCACGCCATACTGTTACCCCACATTGTTCAGAAAGAGCCTCCCCTTGCCGAAATACCGCTCGCACAGCAGGCAGCGCGCAGGCGGGTCGGCATAATTCTTCGACGGTTCGCCGTCGCAGTGCCTGCACGCCTCGATCTGGTCGCCGTACGGCTCGTTATCGGATTCGTTTGATGTGTTCAGATTTTTCATGGTATCCGGCAGAATCGATCCATCCTGATAAAAAACAATGAACATGCGAAACGCAATTTCTGCACCTCTGCGAGAATATTGAATGCAGCAATAACAAAAAATCCGGCTCCGCCGGATTTTTACGATCACTATTCTCGGTTAACTGTTAACTGTTCATTATTCATTGCCTTTCACACCGGCTTGATGCCCCGCTCCTCATACAGGATGAGGGAGGTGGTGTTTTCGAAATCGAGCACCACGCGGCAATCCTCGATTTTTAACACGTTGTTCACGACCTTCTGGAAGCGGTCGGTAAGATTCATGATATCGTTGGTGTCAACCCATTCAAACACGTTGGGGAAAAACTTGAGCTCGCCAAGCCGCTGGAGCACGCCGTCCAGCAGGCCCATTTTCTCGGTGTCAACCTCGGCCTCGTTGATCTCCTTCTCCATCTTGGTGAAGAAAGCCTTCCATGAATCGAACGGCTTGTTATGAAACACGGAGGCCGTGCGGGAGATGACTGATTGACCGAACACGACGCTCCTGGTCATCCTGCTGATGAATATAAGGAACAGGCCGAAAAACTCGTCTTCAGCGCCCTTGAACCGGCCCTTGAGTGCTATGATATCGGTAAACTCGCCCTTCAGGATCTTCTTCGCGGTATCGATATCGCCGGAGCAGAACTTCTCAACGATTTTCAGCTTTTCGAAATACTTCCGCGCTCCATCTTCTTGGCTCATTGCGTAGACCAGGGTTATTTATCAGTGCGCTAATATAACAACAAACGACGCCGGGCGTCAAGATTATTTCTTTATAATGTCCACGATACGGTCAAAGTCATCCAGGGAATAGTAGCTGATCTCGATCTTTCCCTTGCCCGCCGCGTGCCGTATCTCCACCTTGGTGCCGAGGACCGAAACCAGCTCCTCTTCCATCTTGCGGAGGTGGGCTTCCTTCGCGGGCTTCTTTTTTGCCGGCTTTTTCTTTCCGCTTTCCTCCTGGACGACCTGTTCGAGGGCACGCACCGACAGGGCCTTCTTCATGACCTCGCGGAAGAGCGCCGTCTGGCGGCCCCCATCAACCGAGAGAAGCACCTTCGCATGGCCGGCGCTGATCTCCCCGCCGGAAAGCGCCTCCCGTATCTCGGGCGGGAGCTGGAGCAGGCGGAGGCAGTTGGCGACCGTGGCCCTGTCTTTCCCCACGCGCGCGGCTATGTCCTGCTGGCGCAGGTTGAAGCGGTCGATGAGCACCCTGTAGGCTTCGGCCTCCTCGATCGGGTTAAGGTCGGTCCGCTGTATGTTTTCGATGAGCGCCAGTGTCAGGTTCCTGACCTCGTCCGCCTCGATGATGATGGCCCGGATACGCTTCAGGCCCGCGAGCTTTGAGGCGCGGAGACGGCGCTCGCCCGCGACCACGCAGAAGCCGTTTTCCGTCCGGCGGACGATGATGGGCTGGAGGAGCCCCACCGCCTCGATCGAGGCGGCCAGTCCCTTTATCTCCGGCTCGTCAAAGCGGGTGCGCGGCTGGTCCGGGTTGGGAAGCACTGCATTGATGTCGAGCTCCACGATCTTTTCGGCGCTCTGCTCGATGCCCTTTTCCAGGGCCTCGACCGGCGCCGACGAGGTCGAGATGATCGCTGAAAGGCCCTTGCCGAGTACCTTCTTAGCCATTTTTTAAAACCTCTTCTGCCAGATTCTCATACGTGATGCTGCCGATACTCGCCCGGTCGTAGTGCCCGATCGGCTTGCCAAAGGAGGGCGCCTCGGAGAGCCGCACGTTTCTTGGAATTATCGTCTTGAACACCTTGTCGCCGAAATAATCGCGCACATCCGACACGACCTGTTGCGAAAGGTTGGTCCGCGAATCGTACATCGTGAGCACCACCCCCTCGATGGCAAGCCCCCGGTTCAGGTTCTCCTGCACCATGGCGATGATGCGAAGGAGCTGGTTCAGACCCTCGAGCGCGTAGTACTCGCACTGGAGCGGGATCATCACGGAGTCGGCGGCTGCCAGGCTGTTCAGCGTCAGTATGCCGAGCGAGGGCGGGCAGTCGATGAAGATATAGTCGTAATTATTCTTGATATCCCGGATCGCCTCCCGGAGGATATACTCTTTGCCCTCCATGTCGAGGAGGTCCATCTGCGCGCCGGCGAGATGTATGTTCGACGGGATCAGGTAGAGGTCAGGGACGGACGTGGTGACGACGGCTTCCTTTATACTAATCGTACCGACGAGAACCTCGTAGATGGTGCGCCCGGCCTCGTCCGCCTTCACGCCGACGCCGTACCCCGCGTTTGCCTGCGGATCGATATCGATGATAAGAACGCGCCGGCCCCTGCCGGCAATGAATGCCGCCACGTTGACCGTTGTCGTGGTTTTTCCCACTCCCCCCTTCTGGTTGGAGACTGATATTACTTTTCCCATGCGGCCGCTCCGGTATGAATGTACAAGTTATTTAAAAAAAGCGGTTGAATGCAACTACTTTTCTTAAATTCGGTGCGCCTTCTGCGCGGGAGTGCGGATTTCGATGTCCTCCCTAACCCCCGGAGGGAGTGAGGTCAGTGGGCCATACAATTCGGATTTGACAACACCGTATTTCTGCTTGACATACGCCCGAATTCCGTTCCAGTATAGGGGCCGCGCAGAATTTCCCCGGCAGGTGGCCTCCATGCATAAAAGAAAGCATATAATCGATAAAAAATTCCAGCTGAGAACGACCTTCCGCATCATCGGCATCATCATCATCGCGTTCATGCTCATCATCGCGGTCACCGGCATCATATCCATGGACAACAACAGGAAAATAACGGCCACCATCAACGACCTGAACAGGGCCATGGAGAGGGACCGGCGGGCCGTGGAGACGCTGATAGCGTCTGCGGGGATAGAGCAGAACAGGGGACGCGAGCGGGACCATGACAGGATAATCGAGGACCACCTCGAGAGCATGGCGCTCATGCACACCAATATCGGGCACCTGAAAAAAATCCTGGGACAGAACCGGATCCTTGTTACCGTCATGATATGCACCGGGGTTCTTCTGGGAATCGGCCTGTTCGTTTACCTGATTCGCCTGACGGGCCGGATGTCGGGCCCCCTCTACGTGCTGAAGCAGCACATGCATGACATCATGAACGGCAGGAAGCCGAACCTGCACAAGCT
>JAKJGD010000243.1 GCA_022704585.1 Spirochaetota bacterium
CACTTCAGAATTCGTATCTTATCAAGGTAGAGATGCACCGTATCGCCGTTCGCGTCCCAGTCAAGCTTGAACAATTTCACCTTCCCGGAAATAGCGACCAGCTGGCCCGAGCGCCACCACGACTTGAGGGCCTCGTACCCGGCCCCGGCCAGCAGCTTCAGCGACTCCTCGTCCAGGTCGCCGTGAACGTACAGCCAGCGCCCGTTCCGGAAAATACAGACCATGGTCTTGTCGACGACGCCTTCCGGCGATGCGAGCATGAAGTCGTGGTCTGTCGTAATCTCCTTCCCGAGCAGGTCGACGAGGAAGCGGTTCAGCTTCCCCTCGTTGTAGTGCCGGCTGCCGAAAAGCGCGCCGCTCCACTTCAGGTAGAGCTTCTGTAACATGAAAAAGTTTTTCACTCCCTCGGGCGGCTCGGCCGCCGCCGCTCGCTGCGCCGCCGTCGCTATCAGGGCCGTCGCCGCGGCCGCCACCAGGAACCTTCGCGCTTTCATAAGGCCGCTACTGCAGCTTCCCGCCCTCTTCGACCGGGGCGTGGATGTCGATCTCGCCGAAACGCTCCTCGTACTCGCGCAGGTTCTGGCTGAGCGCGAGGAGGAACCGCTTCGCGTGGGGCGGCGTGAGTATCATGCGGGACATGAGCTTGCCGAAGCCCGGCGGCGGCGACGGGTGCACGAAAATGTAGTCGAATACGAACTCGTCGGGCGAATGGCTGATGTTCGAAAAATTGCAGAACATGCCCGTCGCGGCGCTCTCGTCGACCTTGATCTCTATCTTCATGTCCTTTTCCTTCTGGTGCATGGCGGTCTCCCCGTTTTTAATGATGCCGCATCCCGCGGCCGCGCGCTAACGCTCGAACCCGTACTCCTCGAAGATATCCTTCAGCTCATCGTACACCCACCGGCGGTCAAGGCCGTAATCTTCCGGCGTGCAGTCATGGTTGCTCCTGTAATCATGGTTCCCGATCGTCTCCCGCTCGATGCGCTCGATCACGCCGGGTCCCGGCGTCAGGCCGAACGCGCCGTATATGCCCTTCACCGTGCCGGCCGGATCTTTCTTCAGGTCGGGGTAGCGCACGGACACGAGGTTGGGCCCGCCGACAAGCGCCCGGTTATCGTGGAAATAGCGGTAATACTCCACGAACAACCGCGCCCATCCTCTTGACTCCTCCGAGTCCCCGGCGATCTCCGGCGAATGGACATGCCAGAAGGCCGAGAACATGTCTATGGACGACGGCAGTGCCTCGAACGGGTGGCGGACGAGATGCACGATCCGCGCGCCGGGAAACACGCCGAGCAGGGTCCTCATCCTGCCGGCGAAGAGGACGCTTTTTAATAACAGCGTTTTATCCGCTCCGCCCGCCGCGTACAGGATCCGCTTCAGGGAGGACGCGTAATAACGCGCCACGGCTTCGCGCTTCCATTCCGGCAGCCGGTCGGTGAAGGCGAGCTCCGGCACCTCGCCGAAAAAGGGAAAGAGCATGTAGAGCGCCGGGGTCGCGAAGCAGAACAGGAAGAGCGCCTCGTCCTCCTCCGGCCGCTCGAGGCCCATGGCGTGTATGCCCGCCCATCCGCCGAAAAAGACCCGGTCGAGCCACGCGATCATGCGCGCGAGCTGCCCGCCCGCAACGCGGTCCGCCCACGCGAAAAAATCGAACACGCGGCAGAGCGTGATCGAGGGGAAGAGCGAGTGGTAGAGCCTGACGCGCACAAACGATTCTTCGTCCTGGCCGAGGAGCCCGTACAGAAACGTGGTCCCGCTGCGCGGGTTGGCCGTGATGATCAGGGGGGGGCGGAGCGGCGTGTCGCGGTATTCCGGGAACAGGAGCTCGTCCAGGAGGCGGCCCATGATGTTCAGCGCGTAGACGCCGGTCACGGCGAAGAGCGCGACGATGACCCAGAGGACACGCTTGGGCGAGGCTGACGCCCGCGAAAACGCGACCCTTAACGCGTGAAACAATGCTGACAGGTCAACAAATATCATGGCAGTGCGCCGGTATCACCCCGATGAAAAAAAAAAGACAATGCTGAAGCATGGCGCCATCAGGGAAAAAATTCAATAATAATTTGATGCCGGTACCCAAAAATCGGCGCGTCGCCGCGCTCAGATCGTTTCCAGGAAATCCAGGTAATGCCCGGCCGCCTCGTCCGGCCGCTCGAGCATGGGCGTGTGCCCGCACTGTTCCATGATGACGGTGACATGGTTCCGGATCCCCCGCTCGAACAGCGCGACCGCGGACTTATCGAGGATGCGGTCGTCTCCGCCCCAGAGAATCAGGGTGCGCGCCCGGATCAGTCCGAGCGACGGCCCCAGGTCGTACGTTTCCGCGCGGCGGTCCGTCTCGACCTTGCGGTTGAAGGGCCGCGCCGCCGCCGCTTTTTCAGCAAAGTAACGCTTCATCGGCCCCGGCAGCCAGATCGGCTTCGAGAAGTTCAGCTTCATCACGCGGTCGTAATCATCCGCGTCGTTCACCAGCAGGAGATTGACGCCCCGGTCCCACGCGAGCTGCATCTCGCTTTTCTTCGGCGGCGTCACGCCCGAGCTGTCGAACAGGGCGAGGCTCTTCACCAGCTCCGGCCTGCGCGCCGCCAGGGCGCCGGCCACGTTGCCGCCCATCGAGTTGCCGGCAAGGTGCGCCGGGCCGAGCTTCAGCGCTTCCATGAACCCGGCCAGGCGCGCCACCTGGTCGAGGATGCCGTACTTCGCGGTCCAGGACCTGGTGCTCTCGCCGAAACCGGGCAAGTCCGGGATGACGACCCGGTACGACGGGGTAAGCCGCTTCGCGAACCGCGTCCAGTGGTCCTTCTCCCCTGAAAAGCCGTGGATGAGCAGAACGACAGGACCGGATCCGCCCTCGAGGTAGGCGATGCGGTGGTCCCCGACCATGACGGATTTCACGGCCAGGCCGGAGCGGCACCGCTCAACGGAAATCGTGGCCCGGTACACCAGGCCCGGCGCCGCGAAGTAGATAGTTATCGGTACGGCGATAACCGTCAGGATGAGTGCGATGCAGATCTTCCTTTTCATATGGTTCTCCTTTAAACGGTCCGGCCTCAGCGGGAGGGCCGGCGGGCCGGGGCCGCGCTGTCCGGGTAAAGCTTCCGGGTGTTCTGCCCCATGTAGCGCACCGCCTTCGCGCGCGACAGGAGCCTGGTCATTACGAACGAGGCGATCCTGTTCATGCGGCCGGCGATGATCGACGGCCGCGTACCGAGCGCGGCGAGCGCCTCGGCAACGACCTCGCCCGGGCTCATGAAGGGCATGCCGGGCACGTTCGCGATCTTCGCGCCGGACTTGCTGAAGGCCGGGGTGTCGGTCGCGCCCGGGCAGAGCGCGAGCACGTCCACCCCGCAAGGGGCCATCTCCTCCCAGAGGGCCTCGGCCAGGACCAGGTTGTATGCCTTGGTCGCGGCGTAATTCGCGATGACCGGCGAGCCCTGGAGCGCCGAGCTCGACGCGAGGAAGATGATCCCGCCCCGGCCCCGCCCGGCCATGGCCGGGCCGAACTCCCGCGCCAGCGCGAGCGGCGCCCGGCAGTTCGTGTCCACGGTGCGGAGCATCTCCTCCGGGTCCGTGTTCATGAACTCGCCGACGGAGCCCCACGCCGCGTTGTTTACCAGCAGGCCTATCTCCATCATCCCGGTCGCGCGGCGGATCTTTTTCAGAAAATCGGGCCGGGCCATGTCGATGGTTATCGCCGAGGCCTCGATCCCGAATGTTTCCCTGAGCATGGCCGCGTGAGCGCGCATCATTTCCGCCTGCACGTCAACCAGGACCACGTTAAGCCCCCGCGCGGCGAGCTGCGCGGCGAATTCCGCGCCTATGCCCGAGGCGCCGCCGGTGACCAGGGCCCAGGGCCCGTATTGTTCCCTGAATGAATTATTTTTCATGGCACTACCCTTTCCGTATGAACGGCAGTGATACCCCGCCGGCTGAAAAATGTAAAGAATTTATTAAAGAGCCGGTGGATGCCGGCGTGCCCGGAATTTTGTTCTTGATATGATCCGGGCGCCCCGTATATGATCCGCACCAGGGGCAGGCGCTACTTCGCGCGCTGACACGGACCGGGAACAGGAGGCGCATACGTCATGATACGACAACAGCTCATAGCCGCGGGGCTGGCGGCCTGCGTCATCGCGGCGGGATCCTGCCGCATGGTCGAGGTCGCGAGCCTGCCGCGCACCCTGAAGGTCGAGATCTCCGCGAAAGACCTCTCACGGTACCGGGCAAGCCTGCTCAACCGGTCGGGTGAATTCGCGCCGGTGCGTCCGGTCAGGAAGGGGCTGTACGTGTTGATCATACCGGCGATGGACGGCGGGTACTCGGAGCTCGGATGCGTAAAATACAACAGGCACGTCCCCGAGGAGTACCCCGTGCTCCGCGTCCTGCGCGGGGAGCAGGTGGTGCAGGAGCTGTCGATCAGCGACATCGAAAAGCTGCCCGTATCAAACGGCGCGTACCGGATCACGGTAGAGTAGCGGCGGGGCATCTGCCGCCGCCTGATGGTTACAGAACGTTATTTCGCCTGCCGCGCGATGGCGCGGAACATCTCGATCGTCTCGATCTCCATGTCGTCG
>JAKJGD010000244.1 GCA_022704585.1 Spirochaetota bacterium
GTTCCGTGTCCCGAAATTCCTTTCACCGCTGAAGTCGACCCGGTATGACAGCCGCACCGCGGTTTTATCCGATGTCGGCCAGTTCAGGCCGATGAGGAGGTAATCCGGAAGACGCTCCTCCATGACGCGCGTGTAGTTGTACTTGACGTTTTTTTCGGTGCCCCGCGCGATCACCTGCGTTGAATAGAGCACCGCCAGCATCGTACCCTCCGGCTTGCCCAGCATGATCCCGAAGAAACCGGACCAGCCGACCGCCACCTTCTCGATCTTATCGACACTGCCCCAGTTCAGAACGCCTGCGGAGTGATCGCCTTCGAAGTAACTGCATGACACGCCGCCCGTGACGGCAAACAGCTCGTGGAGCGAGAAAGAGCCGCCTATCCGGCCCTGGAGCCAGTACCTGCTCGCTTTCACCCACGTGATCATGGGCAGCTCCATGGAGCCCAGGGGGACCGTGAGGCCGGCACCCTGGAGCGTGGCCATTTGAACCGGGTCCAGGCCCAGGGAGAAGTACGATACGAGCGGCATGCCGCCTTTCGGCCTGTTATAATAAGCCCGCTCGACGCCCTCCGGCATGCACAGCGACAGGAAGAAGGCGCCGCTCCCTTTCTTGTACGCCGCGGCGAACTGCGGGATGAACAGGGAGGGCTCCGTGTCCTCGCCGCCCATCCGGGCCATCTCGTGCTTGACGGTCTTCGCCATGACCTGGTAGCCCAGGTCGAAGTAGAGGCCGTTCTCCAGTCCCGCGAGCCCGGCAGGATTATAGTATGCCGCGTCGATGCTGTTCGGCACAATGGCCATGCTCTGCATCCTGAGAAAGGAGGCCGACGGGCTGAGCTCTCCCGCCGCAAGCGGGCCGGCCTCACGAAACAGAAACAAGCAGAAGGCGCAAGCGATGATGGTCCTGTTATACATTGGCGAACTCCATGTCGCGGATAGGGTGCGGTGCGTGCCTGGAACCGGCCCGCAGGTAAACCCATACAGCACATGACAGGAATTGTGCAAGCTAAAATTGTCCACGCCCGACCGATACCGGCATCGGGAGTATAAAAAAAGGGACCGTCCTTCTGGACCGGTCCCCTGTCAATTGCAACTGTGATCAGCCGATTACTAGATGATTTTACCCGTAAGGCCTATGCCGAAGCTCCACACTTCTTTGTTCATCTTGATCAGGCCGAACATCATCTTTTCCGTGAAATAGAAGTAACGGGCAGCGCCGAGCTGGATCGAGAAGCGATCGGTCGCGATGATCTTCATACCGAGGCCGACGCCGATGTTAGCTAGACCCGGATCAAACGGGACCTGGACGCGGGGGTGCGTGTCCTGCGACTCGAACGAAGCGCCAATGCTCAGGGCCAGCATTTTATGCACCAGCATCTCGCCGCCAAGGGCGACTTTATGTGCCATCTTCATCTTGTAGTCCTGGATGTTGCCGCCCAGCGCAGTGGTCGGGGCCAGGATATTCATCATGTAGGAATATGAAAATTCATGAAGAAGCGTACCTGCCGCCATGTCCCATGCGTACGAGCTACCATAGTTTCTCTGCTGGGAGAAGGTGAGCTGGTATGACGCCTGGATCGAGAGGGTCTCAGTCGGTTTCACGTTGATACCGATGAGCAGGTAATCCGGCAGACGGGCCTCATCGATATAGCTGTAATGGGTCTTGAGGTCCCTGGTTGTGCCGCGCGCGATTATCTGGGTCGAGTACAGAGCGGTGATTGCCAGCTCTTTCATGGGGGTAATCATGATCCCGCCCTGGCCGCCAAAGCCGCCCGCCGAGGTCTTGTTCTTTGAAATATTGCCAAGCCCTATATAGCCAACGGCTAACTCATAGGAATACTGTGCATACTTGACGGACGCGGTGACTGCGAGCCAGTCGGTGAAAGCGAACGCGCCGCCGACCGATCCCTGAATCCAGAATCTCGTGCCTTTCAGCTTGTTTGGCATGATGGGAAGCCCCAGGCCCGCGACTTCCGTCATAAGGCTCCATATACCGGTTGATTTTTTGTACTCCAGGGTGCCGCCGCCGGCAGGAATGTGCATTTCGGCGAAAATCGAACCCTTGTCCTTTTTCCATACCAGGGCCAGGTTCGGCATGATGAACGACGGGGTCGCATCATGGTAGTTCGCAAACAGTATTTTATGCGAGTACCGCTTGGCGCCCAACTGGTTTCCCAGGTCGAGATAGAGGCCATCAACCATCTTGACAGTACCGACAGCGTTATAGTAAACCGCATCCGGCGCGTCGGTCGTAGCTGCGCGAGCCTGCATCCGTGTAAAGCTTGTATCGTACTGATAGTTATAGGCAAAGAGATCGCCTACCATTAATGTAGAAGCAAAAAGAATTGCCCCTACCAATAGCATGAGTTTCTTCATAAAATCCTCCTTAAAATATTTACGAAAATATTTACGAACGTAAATCATAACTCCGCTTAGCCATACCTATGAGAGACTGATTCTAATTAATATTTATATACAAACAGCCCGATTAAAACCAGATTGTCCCAAATGATACGACTTGATAGATTTAATCTTTATCTGAAATAAATGTCAATAGATTTTTGAGAATTCCACAATAAAACATGCGTTTATTCCTGCAGCAAGAGGTTGATTTGTTTACGACCGGAAAAAAATCCAACGCGTTTCTATTATATGACAGGGTGTCCAAAATTCTTTATTGTGTCAGTATACCATGGCCCACCCGTGCGGGGTGTGGACCGACGGGACAGTCCGCCGCAGCCATGGGTGCATACTGGTTCATTGAAAATTCCCGGAACAATTAATTCGAATAACCGGTATTTACGTGTTAAATGACAACCTATTAAACCATTTACTGCCTGAACCATGCGCTGTGATGCAACATAATGCCCCGGGAAGACCGCCCCGGTCGCCAAAAAATATGCTTGCATTTTATTAAAAGAAAATATAAAAAAAAATCGCTCTGTAGAATTAAATAATTTCGCGCGGAAACCGCAGCCTCAGCCTGACAGGATACCGGTAGCGTATGTTCAAAAAAAAGCAGGAAACCACAGACCTGGCCGTGATCGAGCGGCAGATTTACAATCTGACAAAGCTCGTTCACATTAACAGTATGATCAACTCCACCCTGGACATGGGGCGCCTTCTCACTGTTATCATGGAAACCATCAAGGACATAATGGAGACCGAGGCAAGCACACTCCTCCTGTACGAGGAGAAGTCAGATGACCTCGTATTCAAGGTGGCCCTGGGCGAGGCCGGCAAGGAGCTTACCGAGAGATACCGCATAAAGCTGGGACAGGGCATTGCCGGATGGGTAGCCGAGACCAGAAAGCCGCTTATAATAAATGACGCATACAGCGATACCCGGTTCGATCCCGAATTCGACAAAAAAACTGGTTTCACCACGCGTTCGATGGTCTGCACGCCGCTCCTCTTCAAGGGCAAGCTGCTCGGCGTTATCCAGGCCATAAATCCGCTGAGCCTCCCCGGGTTCACAAAGGACGACCTGGACCTGTTCGGGGTTTTTGCCGACCAGGCCGCGCTGGCGGTACAGAATGCGATCTACTTCCAGAACGCGCTGGAAGAAGAGCGCATCAACAGCGAGCTGATCGCGGCGCGGGCGATCCAGGAGGAGCTCATCCCCGCCATCGATATGAAGATCGGTCCGATCAGCATATCCGCGCGGTCCGTTACCGCGCGGGAGATCGGCGGCGAGTTTCACAGCCTGTTCCGGCTTGACGACAGCCACTATGGCCTGGCGCTGGGCGACCTGCATGAGAAGGGGATACCGGGCGGCATGCACGCTTCCATCGTGAGCGGAGCGCTCCGCGCCCTTGCAAAAATAAAAGGCCATAACCCGGTCGAGCTGGTACGCATGATTCACCTTCTGATGGAGCACGACGAGCGCCCCATCCGGAACGCGTCGCTCCTCTACTGTGTCCTCTCCGTGCCCGACCGCATGCTCCGGTTTCTCAACGCCGGGGTCGCCTACCCGGTCCTGG
Organism: Spirochaetota bacterium; assembly: GCA_022704585.1. The sequence continues at coordinate 3,984 of JAKJGD010000244.1, forward strand.
TCCGCGGCGGGGTGTCCCGCTACCTGCGCTTCGGCAAGCGGAGCCTGAGCCAGAATATAGAGGAGGCAAAAAGCGTCTCGGTCTCGCTCCGGCCCGGCGATCTCTTCGCAATATTCTCGGACGGCATTCTCAGGGTACGGAACAGGACGGGAAAGCAGCTTGGCCTGAAGAAAGTGATGGGATTTCTGGAACGGCCCTTTTCATCGTCGGAGGATATCATCGAGGGTCTCCTCGGGTTTGCCGGCGATTTCGCCGAGGGCGTCGGGATACGCGAGGACATCTCGATCATTCTGCTGCGAATCGATTGAGGGCAGAATGAAAACTTCTTGCCAAAAATAAATCGTTGTTGTAGGATTCGACATTACACGAGGGAAGCCATGAACAACTTCGTATCAGTTATATTTTGCAGAAACTGCAGCTCGCGATTCGTCGAGATTGCCGATTGGACCGCCGATGGCAAAGCCATCGTACGATGCAGGTCCTGCAACGCCAGCGAGATACTGTCGAATTTCACTCTCGGCCGGGGCGGGATCAGCAATGTCGAGCTCCAGACGGCCCGGGACACCATGGCCAAACGCGGAAAGTATGAAAAG
>JAKJGD010000245.1 GCA_022704585.1 Spirochaetota bacterium
CTTGCCGACCCCGCCGTGGCCCGGATCAATAACGACCCTGAAGACGGGAAATTCGGGACTGCCAATGATTGCCGGCATAAACAATAAAAAAATAATAACAACCGGAGCCACTATCAGTGGCCTCACAATATGGTATGAAGCGAAAAAATAGAACTCAATTACGTGATACGAAAGCGTACCCAATGTGCGATGAATCTTTCTCATATTCAATTTTTTTCATACAACGAGTGAATTTGTCAAAACTATTATATCGATTCTCAGAAAATTCAACGTAGCTGGCTTGCAGAAGGCTTTTTCATGAAATTGAAACAAAAAAAAAGGGGAACGGATCCCCTTTTTTCATGCAAGGCAAATGATAAATGCTCAATTATTGTTTCTTCTCTTCTTTCTGCTCGTTAAATACGCGGTTGAGGTTGTCAGCTTTTTCCACCTGGTATTTTTTGCTGATGCTGTCTTTTTCTGCCTTGTCCTTTGCCAGGTCTTCGAGAATGGATATCGCATAGGCCCGGGCCACGCGCAAGTGGTATACAGCGCCCGCGAGATACTTTTCTCTTTCTGCCTTGGCAGCATCATCAAGCTGTCCGTACGCCACCCGCAGCCTGACATGATTATTCTGCAGCTGTTCCTGTTTGTCCGGGTTGACCCGCGTGGAAGGATCCATATGGAGCTCGAGAACTTTACCGGCGGCCTCGTTCAGGAGATTATCGCACTGGGCGGTATAATCCTTTATGATCAGACCCAATATCTCGCGGATACCCACCTGATTTTTCTTCATATAGTCGCTGGCATAAATGATGTTTCTCTTATAATATTGCTCCAGAGCTTTCTTATACTGTGTTTGTTGCTCCTTGAACTTTGTGTTCCAGTCGCCCTTACCTGAATTGTTTGAAACTATTACCTGTATCAGATACAGCTCATCCATATTTCTTTTTATCAGGTCATCGACAACGTCCTGTGCGTGGAACTTGGCGAGGTAATCATCTTCGGGACGGTTTGACTGATCATACTCAGCACTCCTGTAGGAGCCATCAGCCTTCTTGGTGATGCCATCGCCGCTGCCTTCCTTTTTCTCCTGCGAATAGGCAAGAGAAACAGCGAAAACGAATATGACTAACAGCGACATAACTTTGAAGCCCTTTCTCATCGTCATAGTATTTCTCCTCGTAACAACCATATTAGTTCAATTTTTCGATACACTGGGCACATCTGCCGGATATCAAAACGTGGTGTTAAATTAAATAATAAATTATAAATTATCAATCATTTTTTTTTATATATGGAATTAATTTGTACGCTCAAATCCAGTGTGAAATAATCTTGATGTTATGTCACTCCACCAGCAGTATCCGGATATCCATGACATTCGTGTTGGTTGGCCCGGTCTTTATCAGAGTCCCCATTCGCTTGTGAAAATTATAGGAATCGTTGTTCCTGATATATTCTCCAATATCAACACCTCCCACCCGAGCCCGTTCGGCTGTTTCACCGTCAGCCATAGCCCCTGCCGCATCAGTAGGCCCGTCCGTGCCGTCAGTACCGATACTCGCCATGGTGATTCCCTTCGCGCCGTCGATAAACAGGGCGGCATGCATCGCAAATTCCATGTTTCTTCCGCCTGTGCCGCCGCCCGTGACCTTTACCGTCGTCTCCCCGCCGCTGATCACGCATGCCGGAGCCGGCACCGGGTTTGAGGAGACACGTATCTCGCGCGCGATCCTCGAATGCCACAACGCCGCGTCTCTTGCGTCTCCCTCAATCATGGAAGAAAGGATCATGCTCGCGTAACCGCAGCGGTTTCCTTCACGCTTCGCCGCTTCGAGTGCCATAATATTGGACGCAATGATGAGATTGGTCACGTTCCTAAACGAGTGGCTGCCCACCCCCGGGTTCTCGGGTATCTCGTTGCGTGAACCCGCGCGGATTCTCGCCGCGACCGGCGCCGGGACGCTGCCCGTGAGACCGTACCGCTCAAGGACACGGAGTGCGTCCGCGAAGGTCGACCGGTCAGGGACGAAGGGGCCGGAAGCGATCACGTCCATATCATCACCAACCACGTCCGATATCATGAGGTTTATCACCGCGGCGCCACCGGCCGCCCGGGCCAGGTTGCCTCCTTTCACAAGGGAGAGGTGTTTCCGCACCGTATTGACCTCGTGGATAGTCGCCCCGCTTTTAAGGAGTAGCGATGTCGTATCACGCTTGTCTTCAAGCGTGATACCTTCGGGCGGAAGCGGCAGGAGCGCGGACCCGCCGCCCGATATCAGGGAAATAACCAGGTCTCCTTCGCCGGCCCCCTGCAGCAGCCCGAGTATCTTCCGCGCGCCTGCCATGCCGCTCGCGTCCGGAACCGGATGTGCCGCCTCGACCTGCTCGATCACCGAGAGGTCGCTCGTGTATCCGTTCTTGACACAGATGCATCCCTTACTTATGCGGCCGGCGAGTATGCGTTCAACCGCATGTGCCATGGGCGCGGTTGCCTTTCCGGCGCCCACCACGACAACGCGAGCAGATGACGAAAGTTCGAATGATCTTATAACACGACCGCGTGATTTGAGTTGAAGACTGTTTTTATCACATGAAAGATGCTCGCTAACTGCAGCTTCCGGGTCAACAGCTGCGATGGCGGCTGAATATATTGCCTTGAGGTTTTGCCTGACTTCGGACATGGCGGAGATACCGCTTCATCTTTATCATACCCGGGGAAAAAGTCCACTCTTAATTAATGCGAAAGCAGGGTAGCATGGCCCCGCCTTCCGGTGTTTCATGCATCCGGATTCTTTCTCAGCCGCATGGCGAGAACAGCAAACAGGAGAGCCGACAGGCCGAGCAGGACAAAGCCCTGCGTGAGTTCCCTGAATATGAGCTTGCCGATTGAAAACAGCGACGAGTACACGAGAGCGACCCCCAGGAACCAGTGCAGCATGAGGCGTGTGAGCGGTTCAGATGCCGGTACGCCCGCACTGCACGCTTCCCTGACGCGCCGCCATCCCGGCCCTCCCGGGTTCACCCGGCGGTAAAACGCCTCAAGCCGGTCCTGGTCTACGGGCCGGGTCAGAAAGGTGACTACGATCCAGGACAGGGTGGTAATGCCGGCGATGAAAAACAGGCTCTCGGGAAACCGCACAAACGGCACGTATGGCTCGCCCGGATGGAGGATCAGGGCCGCCAGCCGCGGAGCCCCGTACACCAGTATCGGGACTACCATGGCAACGATCTCGGACCACGCATTGATCCTCCACCAGTACCAGCGCAGGATGAGGACAAGCCCCAGCCCCGCGCCGCATTCGATGATGAACTCCCATGCGCCGGTAATGCTCGACATGTACCTGATCATGAGGCTCGAGATGACCACCATCAGGAGCGTGACGACCCGCGAAACCAGGACATAGTGCTTCTCGCCCGCGTCTTTCTTTATAAAACGCCTGTACAGGTCGTTTATGATGTAGGAACTCCCCCAGTTCAGGTGCGTCGCGATGGTGGACATGTACGCGGCCAGGAACGCGGCGACGAGAAAGCCCAGCAGCCCGGGCGGAAGGTGGTCACGCATGGCAAACACGTAGCCCTCGCGGGCGACCGGTATGTCCGGGTAGAGGACAAGCGAGGCCAGCGCCACGATGATCCAGGGCCAGGGCCTCAGCGCGTAGTGCGCAATTGCAAACCAGAGCGTGGCCAGCATCGAGTGGCGCTCGTCGCGCGCCGACATCATCCGTTGGGCCACGTATCCGCCGCCTCCCGGCTCGTTCCCCGGGTACCAGGACGACCACCACTGTACGGCCATGTGCGCCAGGAACGCAGAGGCGGACAGGGTCATGACCCCCGTTGCGACCGAGGACGCTTTCAGGGACACGGTCGGGAAAAATGCGAACACGTGCTGCGGCAGCTTTTCCGCCAGCCCGCTGATACCGCCGATTTCCGGAAGGTTCAGTATCACGACAGCAAGGGCGATGCAGCCCGCCATGGCTATGACGAACTGAAACATGTCCGTGAGCGCGACGCCCCAGAGGCCCGATATGGCGGAGTAAACGCCCACTATCAGCATCGCGCCGATAATATACAGGATCACGTGGTCTTCGCTTATGCCGAACATGATCTTGAGGATCGAGGCCAGGGCCAGGTTGACCCAGCCCATGATGATGATATTCATGAATATGCCAAGGTACACGGCCTTGAAACCGCGAAGGAAAGCGGCTGATTTTCCCGAATAGCGGAGTTCTATGAATTCCACATCGGTCAGGATGTTCGCCCGGCGCCACAGTTTTGCAAAGAAAAAAACCGTAAGCACGGTTCCGGCCACCATGTTCCACCAGAGCCAGTTGCCGGCAATGCCGTTTTTCACGACGAGTTCGGTGATAGCCAGCGGCGTATCCGCCGCGAAAGTGGTAGCCACCATCGTGGTGCCGGCAAGCCACCAGGGCATTTTTCTGCCCGAGAGGAAAAAATCCTCCGTGCTGCCGCCCGCCCTCTTTCTCAGGACGAGGGCGATGGCGATACTCAGCGCGAAATAAATGACTATGAGGGCGATATCAATGCTGGTCATCGGATCTCCGGTCGCATGACACGGGTTGCTCTCGTA
>JAKJGD010000246.1 GCA_022704585.1 Spirochaetota bacterium
GCCCCTGCCGTAAAATGGCGCCGCCCTGGGGCGACTGCTGGTCGTTCAGCTCGACCTCGCCGTGGCCGGTAATGTAGCCGATGCGCGGATTAGAGCTCACCATGGTGCCCACGGAGTTGTTAATGCGGTCTTCGAGCTGGTCAAGCCCGGTAATCACGTTCCTGCCCGTAATCGTGGGAGCGATGGAGATGTCGATGATCGCGGCCCTGTTATTGAGCTTCAGCACGATCCCGAAAGACGCATCACCGGCGGGAATGAATTTGCCGGACCGGTCCTGTCCGGCTTTCCACTTGAGTCGGGGGACGCCGTAGAGGTCGGCCGTAACGGAGGCGTTCTTGTCGACCGAGGGATCGATAAACTCGAACCGGAGCTTGTCGTAATTGCCCGCGTTGCACTTGTCGACCGCTGCCGCGACCTTCTCTTTCAGGGTGTCTATGCCGTCAATGGGCAGCGCGGCAAGCGCGCTGTCCATGTACAGCATGACCTTGATCGGCTCCTTGAGGCTCAGGAGACCGTCAATCTTGCTCGACATTTTCTCGATGAGCGAGGTGATGTTATACTCGAGGCCCGTGGGCTCGGTGATCGCCTCGATCTTCTCGACCACGTCGGACTGCTGGATGACCAGGCCCATGTAGGTACGCCGCACTTTTACCTGGTCCTTGTCAAGCTCCTGGCTCTGCACCGGCCGGATACCGTAGTCAGCCGCGGCCTTCTCCAGGTCCTTGTCGTCGATTATCTCGTAGCTGAAATACTCGTTCGCGTAATAATCGTATTCCTCGAGGAGGTCCTTCAGGTAGCGGAATATGGCGGTATGCTGCGCGGGCATGTCCTTCGAGAAGAGGACCTTGATTTTCAGGTTTTCTTTCAGGTTCGAGACGATCTCGCGGCTCTTGTCCGAGAGGGAGTACGTGTCGTTCCGCGTGAGATCACACCGGAAATTCATGGTCAGGCCGACGACATTGATGAGCACTATTATGACGATGTTAAGGATCAGCTGCACCTTTTTCCTGTTCTCCGTGCCGGAGAGATTCAGCGTCTCCCTGAGCACCGACCAGGCCGGGCCGATCCATTCCCTGACTGTTTTCGTTATATCCTGGAATTTCATAGGTCACTATCTCCGGTCATCGAGGATTTTGGCGGTCACGAGGAGCGATATGGCGATGATTGACAGAAAATAGACGATATCGCGCGAATCGAATATGCCACGTGAAATGTTCCTGAAATGGTAATCGGTGCCCAGGTATTCGAGGAACCGGAGCCCGGCCGGCAGGAATATGGTGATCTTGTCGACCAGCCAGAGGAAGAAGCACGCCACCAGCCCTCCGATGAAGGCGATGATCTGGTTCCGGCTGAGGGACGACGAGAGGATGCCGACCGACGAATAGGTCCCGGCCAGGAGTATCGAGCCGACATAGCCGCCGATGATGGGTCCCGGGTCGGGAGATCCGACGATCAGGATGGTGACGAGGTACACCAGCGTTGGCACCAGCATTATCGTGACGAAGAGGGTCGCGGCCAGGAACTTCCCCACCACCGCCTGGATCGTTTTGACAGGCAGGGTCATCATGATCTCGATGGTGCCGCTGTGGATCTCCTCCGCGAAAAGCCGCATCGTTATTGCCGGCACCACCAGGGTCAGCACCAGCGGGAGGAACTGGAAGAAGGCCCGCATCTCCGCCTGGTTGAAATAGAAGAAATCCTTGAAGAAGAAAAAGCCGGTCACGACCAGGAACGCGGTGATGACGATGTACGCGATCGGCGTGTAAAAATAGGTCATCAGCTCCTTTTTCATTATCGCGACCGGTTCGCGGCTGTGATGCCGCGCCAGGCTTACCGCGTTCTCGAATTTTTTATCCAGATGCATCTCTTTAATGGTTATCCGTTTCATGATTATTTCCCGCCTCCCGCCGTAAGGTCCCTGAATACGCGCTCGAGGCTTCTCTGCTCCAGCATCATTTCGTAGAGGGTCCAGTTCCTGCCGCTTACCATCCTGAATATCTCCGGCCTTATATCGGCCGTGCCGCCTGCCGTCACCTGCGCGGCTACCAGGTCCGAGTCGGGCAGCTCGTCCACCCGGGTTACGCCGGGCAGCTTCATGAGCTCGCCCTTCAGCTGGCCGAAATCCGCGCCGGTTATCCTGACGGTGACGAGATTCTCGCCGCCGGACGCCGCCTGCAGTATCTCGGTGCGGTCATCCGCCGCGATGGAGCCCCTGTCGATGATGATGACCCTGTCGCAGGTGGCCTCCACCTCCGGGAGGATGTGGGTCGAGAGAATGATCGTCTTCTTCTTCCCGATCTCCCTGATAAGGTTCCGTATCTCTATGATCTGGTTCGGGTCAAGCCCGCTCGTCGGCTCGTCCAGGATGAGTATCTCCGGGTCGTGTATCATCGACTGGGCAAGCCCGACGCGCTGCCTGTAGCCCTTCGACAGCTCGCCGATGCCCTGGTGCATGACGTCATTGATGCCGCACAGGGCGCCGATCTCCTCGATGCGCTTCTCGTCCGCGATTCCCCGCACCTCCGCGATGAAGGAAAGATAATCATACACGAGCATGTCCCCGTAGACGGGCGCCGACTCCGGCAGGTATCCGACGATCCTGCGCACGTCAACCGAATCGTCATTGACGCTGAAGTCCCCGATCGTGATCGTCCCGCTGTCGGGCTTCAGGTAACCGGTCAGCATCCGCAGGGTGGTGGTCTTGCCGGCCCCGTTGGGGCCCAGGAGGCCGGTTATCTCTCCCTCTTTAATGGTAAACGAGATATTATTAACCGCAGTGATGTCTCCGAACCGCTTGGTTATTCCTTGAACGGTAATCATGAAATACTCCTGTTTAACGAGTCTTCACCGGGCCGCAGCCCGAACGCATAATGGAAAAAATTCATTCTGTCTTTCTCTGCAGCTAACATACCGGCGAGGGAGCCGGTAATTGTGTGATTTTTGAATTAAAAAAGTTACAGTCTTATGTATGAAAGGGCGGTCTCAGGCGCGCCCGAAATCATCTTCATACCGTCTGATGTCGTCTTCGCCAAAATAATCCCCTGTCTGTATCTCTATGAAGACGAGATTTGTACCGCCCGGATTCTGTATGCGGTGCAGATCGCCGCGCGCGATATCGACCGCCTGTCCCGGTTTGAGGCGGATCTCTTCCCGGTTATGCGTGAAAACGGCATCACCCTCGATAACGAACCAGTGCTCGGCCCTTCTCTCGTGGCTCTGCAGGCTCAGACGCTTGCCGGGATACACCGTGATCCGCTTGACCTTGTGATTATCGGCATCGACGAGGTTTTCGTAAAAACCCCAGGGCCGGTGAGAATCATTATTGTCCAATCTCGACTCCCGAATGTTCATTAACGCATGAAATAACTGAATGATTTATCGGCAATCATTCCAGCCGCAGCCGAAAGCGAATAATGGAATTGTAAAATTCCATTATTTAAATATCCAAAAATATTTTTTTGTAAAAAGATATCAAGTAATTAATAGAATTTTATCCTGAAAGTGAATATTTTTGCCATGATTATCATTAAATCAACTATAATATAATAAAAAAATTTCTTCTCTGCCGGGTCCCCCTGCCGGATTACGTCGTATAAATACCGTTCAATTATTTCTTGACTTTGACGTGCTCGAACAAAACATTACAGGGGCATCGGGGCTTTTCCGTCTCCGGTGCGATACATGCGCTATGAATGAACAAATACCCCGGCGAGTCCTTGAGATACTCGAATGGCCCGCGGTCCGGCAGGAGCTCCGGAAGCGGTGCGCAACATCCATGGGCGGTACGCTCGTTGACGGGATTGCGCCCCTCGAAGTTCCCGGGGCCAGGACCAGGATGCGGGAGATAACCGAGCTCAAGGAGATCACGCTCGAGCACGAGCCGCCGGACTTCTCCGGCGCCGCGGACATTGGCCCGCTCCTGGACCTGGCGGAAAAAGGCGGCATACTGAAAATCGAGGACCTCGCGCTCGTCAGGTCCTTCACCGTATCGTCCGGCTCGATAGTCCGCTACCTGAGGACCTACCGGGACGACTATCCCACGCTCGCGGACGCGCACGCCCGCATGGACCGGCTCGAGGATATCGCCGGCCTGCTGGCCTCCTCGATCACCGAAAAGAACGAGCTCAATGACGCCACCTACCCGGAGCTGAAGCGGATCAGGAGCGAGATCTATAACGCCAGGCAGGAGATGGAGCGGACCATCAGCAGGATCATCCACTCGCCGCACATGGAGTCCGTTTTACAGGAAAAGATATTCACAACCAGGAATGACCGCTCTGTCATCCTGGTCAAGGCGAACATGAAGGAGCGGGTCGGCGGAACGGTGCATGACATTTCCGCGAGCGGGGCCACCTACTACATAGAGCCGAACGAGATAACCCCGCTCAACAACCGGGCCCTCACCCTCGAAAAAGAGCTGCAGGCGGAAACGGCCAGGATACTCAGGATGCTCTCGGCACAGGTGTCCGGGAACGCCGGCCGTCTCCGCGGGAACCTGGACCTGGTCGCCCGGCTTGATTTCATCGCC
>JAKJGD010000247.1 GCA_022704585.1 Spirochaetota bacterium
CTGGTTGGGGCCGGTGGGGTTGATCTCGTAGCTGGCCTTGCAGTCCAGCCAGTTATAGGCGCCGCACAGGCCCAACCGCTGCGGAGAGACGACGCAGACGTGGTTCGGCGCGAAGGACTGGCAGAGCAGGCAGGAGTAGAATGGGTCGGTGTCCTCGTCGGTCATGCCGGCGATCCGCTCGTCGCGCTGCTTGTAGAGCGCCCGGGCCTTTTCCAGCATGTCCCTGACCTTCGTTTCCTCGGTGAATATCGTCACCTGCGCCTTGTCGAATATCTTGCCGAAATCTTGATGAAGCTTCGCGTGGAGGATGCTCCCCAGGTGCGCCATGCGGAAGCCCTTGTCCACGGCCTGCTTGCTCACCCGGAGCCAGGCGATGTCGCGCTGGCCGATGTGCATCACGCCCTGCGCGTAGTTTATCAGGTGGTGGATCTGCCGCTCGAGGATCGGCTCGAAGTCCGGCTGCATTTGCCGGCCCGCCACCTCCACGTAGATGGCCATGGGGAGCTGGCTCCCGGGGCCCACGTCGGTCAGCTCCGGTCCCACGACCTCAATCTTCCCGTCCGTGACCGAGTTCATGTCCGCGGACACCACGAGCTCCACGGCCGGGGTGCGGCCGCCGCCGGCCTCCAGGTAGATGTCGTCGCCGCGGACCCTCTCGCCCTCGAACGCCGGGCCGTAGGAGACCGGCACCGTGACCTTGCTCACCGTGACCTTGAGGCCGCGGACCTCGATGGCCCGGGCTACGATCGACTCGTGCGGCACGTTGGAGACCACGTGCTCGTAGGTGCAAATCCCGGTGGGGAGGATCTGCGGCGTGGGCGTGTCCGTGATGATGGGGAAGCCGTAGTTGATGCACCCCGCGCCGTTGGCATACCACTCGTCGTCCACGAAGCCGAAGGTGATGCCGAAGGCGAAGACCCGGTCCTTGTTGTAGATGAGTATCTTCCGGTAGTCGCCCGGGTCGATGCCGCCGAAAGACATGGCCGCGCGCGTGGCGAATCCGATGGAGAACACCACGGAGCTCGTGTCCTTTCCGAAGGGTACCAGCCGGGTAGGCCAGCCGATCTGCACGCCCTGCGACACGAGCTGCTCTGACATGGTCTTTCCGCCGGTATTGGCGCTCATGAACACGTAGAGGTTTTTCTCCTGCAGCTCGAGCGCAATCTTCGCCGCGACCGCCGGGTCCTCGGGCGCGCCCAGCATGGCGGCAAACCCGGGCGCGGTGCCGTCCACAAACTCCACGCCGCGCTTCCGCATGATAACGTCGTCCGCCGCGCCAAGCCAGATGTTGTCCTCGCGCGGGTCTTCGCCCGGCACGTAGGCATCGGGCGTGTCGATGTAGCGAATCGCCTCGATCAGCTCCTCGGCGAAGAAGGTCGCCATGCCCGCGTCGAGCGCGGGGCCCAGGTAGGGGAGGTGATGGTGCTCCTTCACCGGGGGCGGCAGGAGGTTCCTGCTCGTCTTTAGAACATGTTCCATGTCCGCGAGCTTCTGCACCTTGTAGCCCATGATCCCGTAGATGATGGGCAGGTAGTAGCCCGTGTTGGGGAACGCCACTTCCCTGTTCGGGCCGTAGGCGTCGATGGCGCGCTTCACGTCGGCTTCCGCGCGCTCCACTATTTTATATGCGCCGCGAATCGCGGCTGATGAGATGATCTTAGACACGATTAATCTCCTTGCGTATCATAATCTTGTTCTGACCTCACCCCCCCGGCACCCTCTCCCCATGGGAGAGGGGGAGCATAGGATGAAGCTTGTTACTGCAAAAACCCTCTCCTTTCTTCCTATTATTAATGGGAGAGGGTGCGCGGAGCGCGGGTGAGGTCACGCCAGCTCCCTTCTGTCCGCCATGTCAAAGAGCACCCGCTCCCGCGCCTTGTCGATGCCGAGCGCTTTGCGCTTCGCGTCAATGTGCTCTATCATTTTCCGCGCCATCTCTTTCGGATCGGTCGCGAAGTCCCAACGCCCGCCGTAGGTCCTGTCCATGTCCTCGAACAGGTGCTTCGTAAGCTCCTTGCTTCCCGATGTCGGCCAGGTGACGCCGAAAACCGTGTACACGCCCGATGCCACGAAGTACTGGCCGATGGAGATGGCTTTCTCGCTCATCCACTCCGGCGCGGCCCCGGCCGCCGGCAGGTCGCTGATGTCGCTGCCCAGGCCGCCGTCCCTGACCACGGCCGTGGCCGCGATCAGGATGCGGCTGTTGTCCACGCAGGAGCCCATGTGCAGGACCGGCGGCATGCCCACTGTCTCGCACACCTCGGCGAGCCCCGGCCCGGCGAGCTTCGAAGCCGCCTCCGGCGTGAGGAGCCCCGCCTTGCCGCAGCCGATGGCCGTGCAGCCGGTGGTCAGGACCAGCACGTCGTTTTTAATCAGCTCCTTTATCAGCTCCAGCGTGTTCCCGTCAAGCTCCGTGCGGGCGTTGTTGCAGCCCACCACGCCGGCCAGGCCGCGTATTCTTCCATTAATAATGTTGTCATTCAGGGGGCGGTACGACGCACGGAAGGTGCCACCCAGCATGTAATTGATAGTCTCGTGGCTGAATCCGGCGATCATCGGAGACTTCGCCCTGGGGATCAGCACGTCGCTATTCCGGTTCGGGAAGTTGTCCACCGCGGCGGACACGATTGAGCGGGCCGAGTTGAGCGGATCGTGCTCGTTGAACTCCATGCGCGTGGATCCGGTAATGTCCGCCTTGGGATTGGTGGTGATGAGCTTCGTGTGGTAGCAGGCCGCGACCGACTGGAGCGACTGCATCACGCATTGCACGTCCACTACCATGGCGTCGACAGCGCCCGTGGTGATGGCCAGCTCCTGCTGGAGGAAGTTACCGGCGATCGGAATGCCGTGCCGCATCAGGACCTCGTTGGCCGTGCAGCATATCCCGGCAATGTTGATTCCCTGCGCTCCCTTCGCCCGGGCCGCATCCAGCAACTGCGGGTCGCGGGAGGCGACAACGATCATCTCGGAGAGGAGCGGCTCGTGTCCGTGCACGATGATGTTCACCTGGTCTTCCTTTAATACGCCCAGGTTTACTTCCGCGTACACCGGGACCGGCGTGCCGAACATGACGTCCTGGAGGTCGGTGGCGAGCATGGACCCGCCCCATCCGTCCGCCAGGGCAGCCCTGGTACCCTGTTTTATCAGGCTCCGGTAGTCCTGGTCCACGCCCATGTGGGTGCGGTGCATCACTTCCACCACCTCGCGGTCGATGCCGCGGGGGACGACGCCCTCGCGGCGCCATATCTCCTGCCGCCGCTGCGGCGCCTTTTTCACGTAAAGGATCTCGCCCTCCTGCTGGCCGAACATGGCCAGGGCCTTCTCCCCGACCTCGATCGCGATGGACTTCGTGTCCCTTCCCTCGATCGCGATGCCGAAATCGAGCGCCACCGCAAGGAGCTTTTGCTCGTCCTTGATACCGTAGCCGGGGATCTCGCCTCTGGCCGCCGCAAGGAAGGCGTGCGCAACGGCCCGGCCGTGGTCGGAGTGCGCGGCCGCGCCGGCGGCGATCATGCGGAGAAAATTACGCGCCGAGATCGTCTCCGCTGTCGCGCCGCAGAGGCCGACTTTCCGGACCGCGCCCGCGGATTTGGGCTCCGGCACCCGGCACGGTCCCATGCCGCAGTGCTTGCAGCAGTCGCCGGCGGCGCCGATGGGGCACGCCTTGAGCTCCGCCGCCCTGCTGAACACGGTCTCGACCGCGTCCTTTTTTACTTTTTCGTAAATCTCCTCCGACGCCTGGTCGGAGAAGAGTTTTTTGCCGTCTGTCATCTTGTGCTCCTTGTAATCATGTGCCCCCTCCCTTGATGGGAGGGGAGAGGGGGAGGGTGATGGTAGCGACAATCCACCCCCGCCCCGGCCCTCCCCCATCAAGGGGGAGGGAGATGATGGGTCAATCCATCAAATTACTTATCATTTTCCTTATTAACTTCACTGATTCCGGGTGCCGTAAAATCAGGATGTCCGCACCGGCAACGAGCATGGTCATGGCGGTTACGCACTCCATGAGGATGCCGCGGCGCTTCGCGTCGCCGAGCTTGGGGTCGTCGGCCTCGGCCAGCTTCGCCTCCTTGGTCTTCCAGACCTCGGTGCCGATGTTGCAGATGATCGGGTGCTGGAGCTTCTCGTCCTCCTGCGTGAGCGCGGCCATGCGGTCCCGCTCCATGACCGAGTAGGTATACTCAAGGCCGTAGCCCAGCGCGCCCGTTGTCGGGTCCACGATGATCCGCTCGGCCGGCACGCCCAGGTTGCCGAGAAGGATGTTGAGCTGCTTGGCCAGGTTAACGTCGATGGGGGAGGAGGCGATGACCGTGTGCTTGTACGCCAGTGCGCCAGCGCCGATCTGCTTGTAGTCGCCTTCCTCGACCGGGCCCAGGGCCAGGTTCTTGCCGTCGCATTCTTCCGCTATCAGCCGGAGGACTTCGGTGTCCTTCTCGTGGTTCGCGGAGCCCCAGAGTATGACCGGCACGTCCACCGCGGCGATGACCTTCTTCGCGATATCGGCCGCCTCGCGGGCCGGGCGGTTC
>JAKJGD010000248.1 GCA_022704585.1 Spirochaetota bacterium
GGTGTAAAATATCTGCACGCCGCCGCAGCGCGAGCCGGCATATTTGCTGGATGAAGGGGTAAAATAGACCGGCTTGAACATGAAGTTCTTCAGCCGGAGCTCGTTCAGGGCGTTACAGAGCGTCTGCGGGTCGATCCAGGGCGCCCCTATGTATTCAAAAGGCTTGGTTGTTCCGCGCCCCAGCGAAAGGTTGGTCCCTTCCAGGAGCACGACCGCCGTGTACACTATGGCGGACTCGTATGTCGGGAGGTTGGGAGAGGGCGGGATCCAGGGCAGGTTCATGTCGCTGAACAGCATGCCCCTGCGGTACCCGCTCATGGAGATGACCCGGAGCTTCACGCGGGGCCGGAACTCCCTCCGGTAGTAGCGAGCCGCCTCGCCGATGGTCATGCCATAGAGGAACGGGGCAGGGTAGGCGCTGACGTACTGCGTGGTGTAGCGTTTTTCCAGGTAAGCGCCGTCCACGCCGAGGAACCCGGCGGGGTTGGGCCGGTCGAGCACGATGAGCTCGCAGTCCTGGCCGTCGAGGGCGTCGACGATGTCTTTCAGGTTCGTGATGTAGGTGTAACAGCGCATTCCCATGTCCTGTATGTCGAATATGACGAAGTCCGCACGGTCGAACAGCAGGCGCAGGGAGTAGCGGTTCATGCGATACAGGTTGTAAATTTTACAGGAGATGGAGCGGTCGTACCATGACAAGCGGTTGTCTATATCGTTCATGTAGCCGTACACGCCGTGCTCCGGGGCCAGCACGGTTTCGATTTTTATGCCCCGCTTCCTTAACAGCGTGATGTTCTGGCTCAGGTTGAAGTCGAACCCGGATTGGTTCGTCACCAGGACCGCTTTTTTTCCCGCGTACTTTCGCGCCGGCCACCGCACGAAATTTTCCAGCCCGGTGCGGACCCTGCTACCGCCGTTCAGGTGATAGTTGATGCGGGGGGAGCAGGCAATGCAGGAGAACAGCATGATTCCTGCTGCAAGCACCGCCGGAGTTCTCATTTTTTCCCGTCCCCCTCGACCGGTTCGGGGAATCGCCCCGGAGGGGGCGCGACTGAATACATCCAAACTCATCAACCTGTCATGCCCCCTGTCCCCAGCGGGGGCACATGGAATGAATATAATCTTGATAATTCTGTTTCAATTTTACATACCGCTCCTTTGTCCGTGCCCCCTCCGTGGGGAGGGGTGTGTTCTGCTCCTTCATGACAGCCCTTCCCGGGGGAGCGAAGGTTGCATATTTTCGGGCATGTAAAATCCCCGGTCAACAATTATTCGTAAACCTGCTTGACATACGGGAGCGTGACGGTAACCTTCTGGCATTCGCGGGGACCCGCACGACGCGGCCCGCCCGCACCGGGACGGAATGGAATAGCCATGAAAACAAGAAGTAAAAAAATACTGCTGCTGCTTCAGATGACCGCGCTTCTCTTCTCTACCTGCGGCCTTACAACCGAGCGGGAGCAGAACATCCTCGCCCAGTACAGCGACAGGAACCGCGACAAGTACGCGGACCTGCTGGTCGAGGAGCCGCGGTACACGACCACCGGCGTCGAGTATCACCGGAAATACTACCGGCACCTCATAGGCATCGCCGGCGACATCGTCGACAATAAAAAGCTCCAAGTGGAAAAGGCGAGCGTCGGCTTTTACTACGACAGGATATCGGGAGAGCGTCGCAAGCTCTACCTTGGCCTGGACATCGCCGCGTCCGGGGCATTCTCCCAGCCCTACGAGGCGGTCGCGGTCTCCCTCATCCGCAAAGATTTGAAGGAAATCGTCCAGACCGTCAACTCCTGCCGCTCTATTTTTGACGAAGCCGAGGTCGTGGGTATGGTGATCGGATGGCGGTGGACGGCGGCGGGAGCGGGAGAGCGCGTGAACGTCTGGATCCTGGAAAGCGACCTGCTGAAGTTCGAGGACGGCATGCTCACGTTCGACGAGCTGGTCCAGCGGAGCACCATAACCAGCACGATCGGCAGGGTCATCAGGCTGCCGTTCTAGGCCTGGAGCGGGGCTGAAAAAGGCCGGGAGTGGGCGGTTGTGAAAAATGCCGGGCTTAAGCCCGGCATTAACAGAAGGATATCGTTCCTGGAAAGTTTCTATGCTGATGGGGCAGGTTTAAACCTGCCCTGCAATTTCAGCCAGCTCCTTCACCAGCGTTTTCATCTCCATCATCGTGCCTACGCTTATACGGAACCACTCCGACTGGACCGGGCCGGTATAGTGGCGCACCAGTATCTTCCGCTCCTTGAGCGTCTCGTAAATCTCCTTCGACGAGACCTTCGGGTGCTGCACGAAAATGAAGTTCGCGCGCGAGGGCACCACCGTGAACCCGAGCGCCGCCAGGCTCTCCTCCAGGTACTCCTTGTTGCTCACCAGCATCTCGTTGTTGTAGTTGAACCCGCGTTTGTCCTTCAGGGCCGCCACGGCCCCGGCGGTCGCGATCATGTCGACGTTGTAGGAGTCCTTGATCTTCATGAAGCCCCTGATGATGCCGGCCGGGGCCACGGCAAAGCCGATCCGGAGGCCGGCCAGCGAGTAGGACTTGGACATGGACTGCGTTACAATAACGTTGTCGAATTCCGACGCGAGCTCCACCGCGCTCCCGCCGTAGAAGTCGACGTATGCCTCGTCCACGACCAGGAGCCCCTTGTACTTGCCCAGGAACGAGCGGATCTCGCCCACCTCGCAGTAGGTCCCGGTCGGGTTGTTCGGGTTCGCGATGATCACCAGGTCGCGCTTCTTCTTCAGAAAGCCGGCCAGGTTGTAGGAGAAGTCCTTGTTCAGGGGAACGGTGTCGTACGCTATCCCGTTCATCTCGGCAAGGGTCGAGTAGAGCGCGTAGGACGGGTAGGCGAAGGCCGCGAGCCCGTCCGGCTCGATGAAGCCGCGGAAGATCAGGGTGAAGATTTCGTCCGAGCCGTTTCCCACGAACACGCATTCGGGGTCGATGCCCTTCGCCGCCGCGTAGGTTTCGCGGAGCACGCGCGCGGTCGGGTCCGGGTACCGCTTCAGCGTCTCGTTCGCCGCGGCCCTGATCGCCTCCAGCACGGCCTTTGAGGGCGGGAAGGGGTTCTCGTTGGTGTTGAGCTTGATGAAGCTCTCCAGCCCCTGGGGCTGCTCGCCGGGGATGTATTCCGCGGCCTCCCTGAGCCGCGTGTTCCAGTATTTTGTTTCGCCGTTTTTTGCCATGTGATCCTCTATGGAAATAGTTAACAGTTAATAGTGAAAAGTGAATAGTTAAGGTGAATTTTCATTAACTATTCACTTTATTACGTCGAGCACCCCGTTTCCCCGGCTCGCACCGGGTGCGCAGCGCCGACAAGCTCGTCCAGGCTCCCTATTTTCTCTGCCGCCATGTAGCTCTCGAGCTGCCCGACGAGTGAGGCCGACACGCCCGGGTCCACCATGTTCATGGTGCCCACGGACACGGCCGAGGCGCCGGCCATGATGAATTCCAGCATGTCCTCGAGCGAGGCGATGCCCCCGAGCCCGATCACCGGGATCTTTACTTTCTCGTACACCTGGTACACGGCCCGTACCGCGAGGGGCCGTATGGCCGGGCCGGACAGGCCGGCGACCCTGTTCTCGAAGTGCGGCCGCCGTTTCTTCACGTCGATCTTCATGCCCAGGAAGGTGTTCACCGCGGACACCGCGTCCGCGCCCAGCTCCTCGGCCCGCGCCGCAAAGGCCGCGATGTCCGACACGTTGGGCGACAGCTTCACGATGAGCGGGCAGCGGCTCGCCTTCCGCGACTTCTCCACCACCTCGGTGAAGCGGCCGAGGTCCGTTCCGAAGACCATGCCCCCTTCCTTCACGTTGGGGCAGGACACGTTCAGCTCCAGGGCGGCGACGCGCGGGTCCGCGGAGAGCTCGCGGCACAGGTCCGTGTTCTCCTCCACCGAGTGGCCCGCCACGTTCGGTATCACGGTGGCCCCCTTTCCCGCGAGGAAGGGGAGCTTCTCGGTCAGGAAGCGCTCCAGGCCCACGTTCTCCAGCCCGATCGAGTTGAGCACCCCGGAGGGGGTCTCGAGGATCCGGTTGCCCCGGTTCCCCGGCCTTGGCTTGAGCGAGAGCCCTTTCGTGAAGATGGCCCCGAGCTTCGCCAGGTCGATGTAGCCGGCCAGCTCCTCGCCGTACCCGGCCGTGCCGGAGGCGACGGTCACCGGGTTTTTCAGCAACAGGCTGTTTATTTTTACCGAAATGTTCATGGAACGCCGTGATTTCGTCACGTGTTATAGCGGGGGAGCGGCGGAGTCAAGACTTTTATGGGGAAGCGGGAGCGTGTTTGATCAGGAATGCCCGTGCTTTCGCGCCGCTCTCATGTTCGCGTCTATCACCCGGTACAGACCGGCGGGTCCGTGGGCTGCGTTTCGTATCCGCGCCCGGAGGAGCGAGATGTCCATGAATATAAGGGCGAGCGGCATGAGGATCGAATGCACCAGGTAGAACCGGTAGAGCGCGCTGCGCGCCGTGTCGAGCAGCTTGAGCAT
>JAKJGD010000249.1 GCA_022704585.1 Spirochaetota bacterium
ACTACTCCCGCATCTGGTGGGACGAGTGCATCACCGAATACGGGTACCTCTCCTCGGCCAACAACTACTACTTCGACCTCCTCTTCTCGATCAGGCCGGTTACAAAGCAGCACATGGAGAAATATAAAACCTTCATGCTGAGGAACGAGGGGCTGGAGTACGACAACTGGAGCTACGTGAAGGGCGCGGTGCCGGTGGCGAAGGGCTCCAACCCCCGCCTCTTCCACGAGGGCATGATCCTGTGCGGCACGATCAGCGGGTACATCGACCCCTTCGGCTGGTTTGGCATAGCCGGCGCGCTCATCTCGGGAAAGATCGCGGCCATGGCGGTCACGGACAGGGCGCGGGCGCAGGAGGAGTTCGGCCGCTTCATCCGCTACTACCGGCGCGTCTTCTATTTCAAGAAATACCTCTGGTACACGCTGCTCAGGCCCCGTGTCGGGCTGCTCGAAAACCTGCTCATCCGGATCGGGCCGGAGCGGTTCAGCAAATTCGTGTGCGACAGGATCTACGAGGAGCGGCACCTCCCCTTCTCGATCCCCGCCTTTGCCCACCTGGGAGCGGAATAAGGCAGCAGGAAAAACGGGCGCTTCCGGGTCCCCTGCATGCGCGGCCGGATCCGGTTCACCCGCCCGGCCGGATAAAAAATCCGCTCTCCACAAATTATTATTTACGCGCACGCCGATCGATGCTATCTTCGTCCCGTCACGAGCACCCGGCGGCACCCCGAAACCGCCCCGGCATGTATACACCACAGCAGAGAGGCCACATAACCATGAAATTACTGAAAATAGCGAAATGGCTCGGCATCGTCATCGCGGGCGCGATTGCCGCCCTGGCCATCCTGATTTACGCCACCACGTTCCACCCGGCCGAGACACAGGACGAAGCGTTCGTGTCCCCTGCTACCGCCCCGGTGCTGAAACCCGGCGCCAGGGTCAAGGTGCTCTCCTGGAACATCCAGTACATGGCGGGAAAGAACTATGTTTTTTTCTATGACCTGCTCGCGGGCGACGGTCCGGACGAGAGGCCGTCGGCGAAAGACGTCGTCCTGACCCGGGGCGAGATCGTGCGCATCATCAGGAGCGAGAACCCGGACATCGTGCTCATCCAGGAGATAGACGAGGGTTCAAAGCGGACCGATTACGAGAACCAGCTCGAGAAGCTGCTCGCCGAGCTGCCGGAATCCTATTCGTCCTACACCTCAACGTTCTACCACAAGGCCGCATTCGTCCCGCACCCGCGCATCAAGGGGAGCGTGGGACTGAAGCTCGCGACGATCTCGAAATACCGGATCTCGAAAGCGGTCAGGCACCAGCTGCCGATAATCCCGGACAACCTGCTGGTCAGGCAGTTCAACTTCAAGCGCTGCATACTCGAAGCGCGGATACCGGTCGAGGGGGGAAAGGATCTGGCGGTGTTCAACACGCACTTCGACGCCTTCGCGCAGGGCTCGGACACCATGAAAAAGCAGGCCGCATACGCGATGGCGCTGTTCGAGAAGACCACGCCGGAGGTATCAGGCTGGCTGATCGGCGGCGACTTCAACCTCCTGCCCCCGGGCAAATCGTACGGACGCCTGCCCGCCCCCCAGCGCGCCTATTTTAACGAGGATACCGAGCTCGCGCCCCTGTTCGGGAAATACCGGTCCGTCCCTTCGCTGGCCGAGATCAACGGCCCGGACTACCTGAGATGGCTGAGCCATTACCCGAACGACCCGGCGGTCAAGGCCCCGGACAGGACCATCGACTTTATCTTTCTGTCCGACAGCGTTGTGCTCATGGAGCACTACATCCGCCAGGGCGAGACCTGGATGATCTCCGACCACCTGCCGCTCGTGGCGGACATCATCGTGCCGCTGAAAAAATAGGATATATTTCTCCCTTGTGCGTATTCATTGGAGCACGTGCTGACGGCCAAACCATGACTGCGATTATTTAACGGGAAGTGAGCTGGTGAACCTTGTTCCCACCCTATTATTTGTGTCTTTCCTGGTATACCTGTACCTGGGCATAACCACGTACCGGCTCAACAGAGAATCCCGCATCAACCGCCAGATGCTGATTATCTGCCTTAATTTCGCGTTGTGGTCTTTCGCCTACACTTTCATGCATGCCAGCAATGACCTGGAAACCGCATTACTCTGGTACAGGCTGGCCACCATCGGCTGGTTGTACTTCATCCCTTTGATCGTGCACCTGCTTGTGCTGCTGTCCAGAAATGAACGCTTCATCAACAGGTTATTCCTGGCCGTGATCTACGGCACGCCTTCAGCGGCGCTTGTCTGGGTCAACCTTTTCCTCATCGACACTTCCCTCATGCATCGCGTAACCGGCGGCTGGACCACGGTCTTCGATATTGGCATAATCTGGACAACCCTGTACCTGTCCGCATATTATGCGGTACTGGGCAACGGATGGTACGCGTTATACCGGTGGGGAGCACAGACACCCTACAAGCGCGAGAAGAAACAGGTGCGGATATTCCTCGTCACCTCGGTCATATCGATGACCCTGGCCTCTGTCTTCGACAACATTCTCCCTTTCGCGGGAGTGGTCCGCTTCCCCCTGGTCGCCCCCGTCGTAACCCTGGTCTGGATGTTCGGACTATGGTACGCCATACATAACTACGGCATGATGAAGATCGACACGTCCTTCGCCGCCAGCGAGATCATCAACAACATGAATGACCTGCTGTTCCTGACGGACCGTGACGGCATCATCAGGCATACAAACCTGCACTCATGCAGGATACTGGGAATGGATACCGCCGGAATCACGGGGAAGACGATCAATTCGTTTGTGCGCCGCCAGAAACCGGTCGAGGAGGCCATGCGCCTTTTCAGGGAATCGCCAGTGAGACACAGCAGCATTGAAGTGGATATCATGCCCCGCAACGGGAAAGAAATCCCGGTGAGGTTTTCAATATCGGTCCTCCGTGACAGGGAAGGCGACATCCTGGGCATCGTATTCGTGGGTTACGACCTCAGGGAAACCAGGAAACTGGAGCAGATGCAGAGCCTGACGCAGACGGAGATGGAGATGGCCGCCCAGGTGCAGGCCCGCCTGTTCCATAACACGATGCCCGCGGACCCGGCGTGGGACATCAATATTGTCTTCAGGCCCCTGTATCCGGTCTCGGGCGACTTCTACGATTTTTACGAGTCCGACGGCAAGCTGCGGGGCGTGTCGCTATTCGATGTCTCCGGCCACGGTGTGTCGGCAGGCCTCATCACCATGATCGCGCGCTCCATCGTCTTCAAGAGCTTCACGACCATGAACGACCGGCCGCTGGAAGAAGTGCTGGCCGTCATCAACGACGAGCTCATGAAAGAGATCGGCCAGATGGACGACTTTGTCACCGGCATCCTCCTCCGGTGCAAAGGGAACATGATGGAATACGTCAACGCGGCACATCCGCATCTTCTCATGCGTCACGCCGATGGAACCGTCGAGGTGATAAAAAATGTTTACCATGACAACCGGGGGACGTTCCTCGGCACCTATGCGGGCATTCGTAACTTTACGGTCCTGAAGTTCGAAGTAAATCCGGGAGACATTGTGCTGATCTACACGGACGCGCTCATTGAATGCATGGGCGACACCAGGCGTCATTACGGCCTGGACCGGCTGATCGTTTCTTTCAGGAGCGCACCGGACGGGAGCGCAGATGATATCATGGCCCATATTATCGCCGACATGGAACGCTTCATCGGCGACCACCCCCTCAGGGACGACCTCACCGCGATTCTCCTCCGGCGCCGTCAGGCATGAATCACCAGGCCCCTACCTGCCGGAGGGAGGCCGCAGCGGCTTCAGCAGGTATTCGAGCCCGTTTAGCCTGATCTCATACAGCGTGGCAAGGAGCATGCCCAGTTTCCCCGGCGGGAAGCCTTTCTGATGAAACCAGGTCAGGTAATAATCCGGCAATTCGCACAGCACGCGGTCCTTGAATTTGCCGAACGGCATCCGTACGGTCTTCAGCTCAATCAGGATCCCGGGATCGGGAACCATTCGCTCCGGGGCGCTCATGGCCGCTCCTTGTATTGATTCGCATCCCGGTCATGTGACCGGCCGCCATCATTCCATGACCTGCCGTAATCTCACGGGCCGGGGATTCGTTCCGCCACCATGCTACACCGGCTTTATAAAATCAATAGTAAATCATCGCCCCAACGGTTTCCGGAACAAGGTGACGGATGCGGGACGAGCCTGTGCACCCGGGGAGATATCCGGCCGACGGGCCCGAACCCTGCCGCACAATCCTGCTTGACAGGACGCCGAACCCGGGTTATCAATAAATCGCCCGTAATGTGGAGGTCTCGCCATGAAACATATCAAAATACGCCGCCGGTACGTCCTGATAGCAATCGGCATCGCAGTCATCATGCTTATCGCGGTCATCAAACCCTCGGACCGGGGCGCCTCCTACACCCGCTATTTTGCGGCCCTTAACGCGGACCTGAAAAAGGAGGGGCCCGGCAGGCCGGTG
>JAKJGD010000250.1 GCA_022704585.1 Spirochaetota bacterium
TCGGCGGTATTAATTCCGCACGGCACGGCTTCCGGTATCGCCTGCGTCACCCTTCTGGCAGGGCTAGCCGTTTACCGAGCCATCAGGCCGCTGCTGGGAGAAAACCTGCACCTGAAATGGCCGAATGACATCCGGTACGGCGACCGGAAGCTGGGCGGCATACTGTGCGAGGCAGTGCCCAGGAATGAAGGGCCGATCGTGATTATCGGCATCGGCATCAACGTAAACTCGGTCGATTTCCCCTCCCCCATAGGCGGGACAGCCACATCCCTGAAAGCGATCACCGGGAAGGATTACGATGTACCGGGCCTGTGCGAAGAAATCCTTGACTGCCTGGCAGACCTGTTTCCTCATTTCCGGGTCCCCCTCGAAGAGGCGATAATCCGGGAATGGACCGGCGCTTCGCGATCGACTGGAAAGGCCGTGCGTTTTGCGCACGCAGGTATCGAACGCCAGGGCATTATCGAAGGCATAAACAGGGACGGGTCATTGCGGATCAGCATCCCGGGCGCCGAGCCAGTCGCGCAGTACCGCGGTGAGGTCCTTTTCCCGGAAGACGACCGGGAGTAATTGATAACTGACCGGGATTATGGTATATTGATAAACCAGACGCACCATGAACAGCAAACTCATTCAACAACAAATTGAAGAAGCCCTTGGCTTTCTCCATGAGCTGAACCCGAACCTTGCGGGCCACAGGAAAAATGACGACCGCTCCGATACCGGGTCCCGCCCGCATCTTTTGCAGAAAGTGGTGGTGGCTAACCGCGGCGAGATAGCAAAACGCTTCTTCCTGGCCCTTCACGAGGAGGGTATCCCGTCTGTGGCCGTGGTGACCAATCCCGACCGGGGCCAGTCCTGGTATGAGTTTGCCGACGAGGTGATATTCATCGGCGACCCGGACAACTACGCGAGCATACCGGTCATACTCGGGGCCGTTCTCCTGACGAAGGCGAACGCCGTGTACTCAGGATACGGATTTCTTTCGGAAAACGCAGTTTTTGTCGAAGCGCTGGAACATCTGTCCACCGGCCACGGCCCGGGTATAATCTTCATGGGACCGGATCATAACACCATGCGGCAGGTCGGAAACAAGATGAACGCCCGCAGCCTGGCCCGGCAGCATGATATCCCCCTGTTTGACAGCTCCGGCAAGATCGCCGGGTTTGATTTGGCAGGGGCCCTGAAGGAAGCGGGGCGGATCGGCTACCCCGTTGTCATAAAGCCCTGCTCAGGCGGCGGCGGCAAGGGCGTATCCATTGTGCGCGCGGAAGCGGACCTTGCTGCCGCGGTCGAGTCGTCCTCGCGCATCGGTCGCGACCTGTGCGGCGACGCGTCATTCTACATCGAGTCGTTCATCCGCAGGCCCGTCCATATTGAAGTGCAGGTTTTCAACGGGAGGGCCATCGGCATCAGGAAGTGCGCCGTCCAGCGCCGCAACCAGAAGATCATCGAGGAGAGCGGCCATTCCTTCCTGGACGACTATGTCTCCCTCTCACTGCTGGCGGCCGCGGAAAAGATAGCGCACATGTCCGGCTACAGCCGCGGCGGAGGGGCCGGCACCGTCGAGTTTCTGATCGATACTGACACGGGCAGGATCGGCTTCATGGAGATGAACACACGTCTCCAGGTCGAATACGCGGTCACCGACCAGTCCCTCGGCATTGACATCGCCAAATGGCAGATCCTCTATTACGACGGACGGGAGGACGAGATCAACGGCCTGGACGGCATCAAGAGCCGCATCTCGGAGCATGATCACTCGATAGAATGCCGCATATACGCGGAGGAACCCGAAAACGACTACCTTCCCTCGCCCGGCACCATCATAGAGATCGACCTCCCCACCTTCAACGGCATACGGTGCGATTTCGGCTTTATCGAAGGGGATTCGGTGCTTCCCATGTACGATCCGATGATCGGCAAGCTGATAGCTCATGGCGCCACGAGAAAGGAGGCCATCATCCGGCTTGAGCGCGCTCTCCAGGAGCTCTACATCGGCGGAGTAAAGACCAACATCAGCCAGCTGTTACGGATCGTCCGCCACCCGCAGTTCATCAGGGGAGATTACACCAATACCCTGCTGGACGAGCACCCGGAGCTGAACTTCAAGGAGCCGCCGGACGACCCCTCGGCGCCCATCGACCGGCGTTCCTTCAAGCATGTCATGTTCGGGGCCCTGACGGAGCACCTGCGCATTCTTCATCACGCGGTCAAGGAATACATCGTCATCGCCAACCTGAACGGGATTATCGATGCCCCCTCCGCGACCGACATCCCCTGCAGCTACACACTGGAATACCGCGGCAGGCGCTATCACGTCGAATTCATCCAGACGGCCATCGGTACATTCCACGCACATGTCAACGGCGGATACAACGGTAAAATAATGCTCGGTTCGATGAACGACCGGTGCGATGACTTTCTCTTTGTCATCGGATCCGGCTCCTTCCGCGTCCGGGTGAACCGTCACAACGACTACATAGATCTCCGCATGAAGGACGAGTCCAACAAGATTAACTTTTACCGGATGACCGTTATCCCTGACCTCGCCGGCGTTGATAACAACATGCGCAGGGTGGTGTCCCCGTTCCAGGGATCGTTCGTTGCTTTCTGCGGTGAGCTGCGCGTCGGCGGCCGCATTGGCGCCGGCGATCCGCTCGTCATCCTCTCGTCGATGAAAATGGAAACGGTCATCACCGCGCCAGTGGCCGGTACGATAGTTCACCTGATCGAGGACGGTGATATATCGCGGCTTCAGCTCTCGCGAACCGCCGGAGGACGCATCGTCGGGAGGAGCATACAGGAGCGTGAAGTCCTGGCCGTAATCCAGACGGAAGCGGCTGCCGGGAATACCCGCGAAAACAATGCCGGGAACGACACCATGCGCCGGGACCCCCTGCCGGGAGATTCGATACTGGACCATCTCTACCGGGACACCTTTGTAGACCTTGTTGCCGGAAATCTTGAAAAGCACTTCACCACGGCGGCCGAGCTGGCCCGCGCTGCGGCCCGCGGTTACATCTATCAGCCCGCGGTCATCGAATCGTTGCGAAAAACATTCAGGTCGATCCCGGCAGAAACTATCAGCAGGCATTGTACCGGTGAAGCGGTCGAAATCCTCGTCGGCATAATATTTCACTATGTGAACGTCAAAAAGCTCCTTTCCCCGGTGGTTTCAGACGAGGGGCTCTCGTTCCAGGAAGAGCTGGGCCAGCACATACCCGGCAAACCGGAGAACCTGGACGCTCCCGTTACTCCTTTTGAGGAGCTTCTTAAAACGCTGGTCGAATCATACGGCATACCCCGCTGGGACGGGCGCTCCGAGATGAGCCTCCTTGCCCACCAGTTCTTCTTCGTGCTGATACGGCGGGCATATCAGTTCTGCCTGGACCAGACCGAGATCATAAAAAAAATAGTCCATATCATCTCGACAGCCACTGTTCCGGGGAAAAATATTGCCGGGGTTCTCGAACGGCTCATGGAGCAGGAGCAGGCCGAGCGGGACGATTCGCTCCTGAAATTCATCAAGAAAATATTATCATCGCGTCCGGGCGAGGAGACGGCCGGCCTGCCGCACAGCGATGACCGCCCAGCTTCCCCGGCGGCAAAAAATCTCTATCTCAATTTCCGGGACCAGTTCACCGCGGGGATAATCGATCTCTGCGCCGCTTCACTTGCATCCGGCCCGGAGGGCACCTGTACGGATGTCAGGCCCGAGATCTCCGCCCGCATCGCCCTTCTCGAAACGCACTACCGTGTGAGGGGTCTCTACTCGCCCCTGGAAGGCGTGTCGGTTTTTCTTCTTGAATCGCCGGCCGCACCGGAGGAGCGTGCGTACATCGCCTATTCTGTCGCTGATTACCGCGAACCCGCCGGCAGCGGCGAGCCGCTCTCGTACTTCTTCACCCGGACCGCACAGGCCGTTTTGATGTACCAGCAGATTGAAAAAGCCGGCGCCTGCTGGTCGGAAATCATCGTGCGGGGAAAAACCGTATCATGGAGCGCGTGCGCCGGGGACGGGGAGATCGGTTACGCGGAGTTTAAGAATATCTGTGCCGCATCGTCATCTGTCATCCAGAACGGCTTTCCCTTCCGCTGGATCGTCACCATGGACGTCCGCCTCCCCTTTGCGCCCTCGACCCGGAGCAGGGACATCCTGTTCTACCGGTGCGGTGATACGACGGTTGTGGAGTTTCTGCTGCCCGTTGACCGCAACAATCCCTATCATGACAGGGAGCGTGCCGGCCTCCCCGATCAGCGCCTGCTTGAAGCGGGCAAGTGGCCCATCGAGGCATGGGCCGGAGAATGCTTCGATCCGGGTTCCATGCGGGAGATCCGCATCCCGTCGGTAGACGAGTCCCCGGGCGAGACCGCAAGTGAGCTCCGCATCATAACGCGCCCCGTGGGATCCAGGATATACCAGGGGACGATAAACGGCATCCCGGCCTGTTTTTATATGAAAGATTCACGCGTCAGCGGCGGCT
>JAKJGD010000251.1 GCA_022704585.1 Spirochaetota bacterium
GCGCCGCCGCCCGCAAGCGTGTTACCCGTGTCCGCAAGGCAGAGGAAGCGGAGAACCGCGCCGCGCACCGGCGCAGTCGTGAAAAAACGCCATGCGCCGCTCCCGGCCGGTGCCCGGTACCGGTAACGTACTCCGGGCAGGAGACCCGTCAGGCGAAACTCGTGCCGCCTTCCGTCGCCGTCTGCCGTTTCGCGCCGGAGGGCAAGGGGCGCGGCTGCCGTGTCCGCGCCGAATTCGATCTCTGCCGGAAGGGTGTTTCGTGCGGGATCGAAATACCATATTACCATTGAGCATGACGCGTCGGCGCGGCGATCCCGGAACGGCCCGGGCTGGGCGACAGGCCCGATTCGCGCCTGCAGCCGCTCCGGCGCCCCGGGCGCGCCCGCGTATCTCCGCGCCTGCTGCCGGAAGAAGAGCCCGGCGCTCACAACGCAGGCGAGGAGCAGGAGCGCGGCCGTTATCTGCAGGGCTGGATACGGCCTTGCGGCATTTCCATGGAGCGAGTCACGTATGAAAAGGAAAGCAATAATGAGGCAGAGAAGCCCGGCCGCGGCCGGCAGGCCCAGGAGCAGGAGCGGGTAGGTGCGATACGAGGTCCGCAGGTACAGGGAAATGGTCTCCGCCCCGGCAATGCTCGTAACAACGTGGATAAATACCACGCATGATGCCGTTCCGATGAGGTAGAGAGCGGCGTTGCGGAGCAGGCGGGCGGGCGGAAGGATCATGAATCAGCCTCATGTTTAGCGGGCAAGGGGAGCCTGAACGGTATCAACCCGCTTCGTGTGTAATCCTTGTTGATGGAGATTTCAGGTTCGCAAAGCATGAAATTGACCGGTCTCATCAGTTGATATGGTTCCTTAAGTCATGAAAATAAAGGTCTATGCCCAATCCGTAAAGAATTATTTACCTTGAAAAAGCAGTACAAAAAGCAGTACAGGCATATTCGATGATCGGGTGATAAATCGGTTATGCCTCATGAGGAGAGGCTGCCGGGAGGTGGCTTTTTGATTAATTTTACATAATCTAATAAAGAAGAAAAAAATATTTGATTTATTAGACATACTTTCTTTATTAGTGCATATTTCTTGATTCAATATTAATAGTAAAAGTCGCGCTGACAACTGTTGGACGCGGCGAATTCAAACAGATATTATACAATTATAGAGGTTTTAAGTCGTCATGGACGATTCAGTAAAAAAAGGCTTATATTACCTGGGTATAGTGGCAGCACTGTATATTTTTTTCTTTTACATACTGCCGCTCCTGGTCACAATTCTGGGATTTGCGTTCAAGATTGTGTTTTATGTATTCATGTGGGGCGCTATCGCGTTCGTGGTTGTCATGGTCGGTGTCCATATCATGAAAATCATTAAAAAGGAAATCTGACCGTCGGCATGCACCGTGTGCCCCGCCCCGGCGCCATTTAATTGTTGATTTATTATCTGCAATGGCGAAAATGCGCTTTCAGGATTGTTATTCATGAACAGGATTGAAATACTAAAGATAGAAAAGGCTTTCCTCTGGCTCTTCTTCTCCGCCTGCGTCGTTGGCGGCCTGATGTTCGGCTATGTCACCTCCGAGATTAAAAGCTATTCCGGCATAGACAACCTGAAGGCTTTCCAGCCAAGCATCCCTACGCGCCTCTACGATGTGAACGGCGAGGTGATTACCGAGCTGTTCCAGCAGCGACGCTATCCCGTATCTTTCGAGGAGATGCCGCCCTGCCTGATAAACGCGTTCCTGTCGGCGGAGGACCAGGGCTTCTACGATCACTTTGGCATCGACCCTCCGGCCATCATCAGGGCCATGGGCAAAAACGTTCTGGCCTCGATCAAATCGCTGCGGCCGACTATAGCACAGGGCGGCTCTACCATTACCCAGCAGCTGGCAAAGCGTCTATTCACCTCGGGCGAGCGGACATTCGCACGCAAGGCCCTGGAGGCGGTCCTCGCGCTACAGATAGAGAAGCGGTTCACCAAAGAAGAAATTTTAGAGATGTACTTCAACCAGATATATTTCGGCCACGGGTGTCACGGCATCGCGATGGCTTCGAAGTTTTTTTTCAACAAGGACGTCAGGTACCTCTCCCTCATTGAGAGCTCGGTCCTGGCGGGGCTGCCGTCCCGTCCCAACGGGCTGTCTCCCATAAAGTATCCGCGCCTCTCGTCCGCCAAAAACCGGGACATTCTCAATCGCATGGTCGGCGAGGGATACGTCTCCAGGGAACGTGCGGACCGCCTGTACAACGAGTTCTGGCCCGCCTTTGTCGGGTCAATCATCATGGACTACCCGACCAAGACCGCTTCGTCGAAGAGCTTCGACCGGGCGCCCTATTTCACCGACTACGTGCGCCAGATCCTGGTGGCCCGTTTCGGCGAGGACATGGTATACAACGACGGCCTGAGCGTGCACACCACGCTTGACCTTCGCCAGCAGGAAATCGGCGAGCAGGTCATGACCGATGCGCTGGAGAAACAGAACTCGGTTTCGGTCAAAGCGAACGTGAACCGCACCATGGCCGCGGAGATGGGCATGATCGACTCCTTCGACGGGCTCAGGATGATTTTCCCGCTTCCCTCGGTCTCGGTCGGGCTCGGCGGCGAGACAGCGTTCAAGCAGATGATGTCGGACGACCTCCTTGACGAGCTCGAGTCCCTCGCGTTTTTCGTGCAGGCGCCCGGCTGCAGCAGGGCGCTGGAGGCGTATCATTCGCAGCTCAGCGGCCTGTCATCCGTCATGAACGTGGAGGGGGCCCTGATCGCCATAGAGCCCTTCAGCGGCTACATCCGGACGATGATAGGCGGGACAAAGTTCGAGGTGCAGAACCAGTACAACCGTGCCGTCCAGGCCCGCCGCCAGCCCGGGTCCTCGTTCAAGCCGTTCGTATACGGGGCGGCGATCGAGAACAGGCTCGTGACCACGGAGACCTACCTGCCCGACGCGCCGATCCTGGACATAGACGCGATCGGCAACACCTGGACACCGGGCAACTACGAGGGGGAATACCGCGGCATGGTCCCGGTCAGCAATGCCCTCTCCGCTTCCATCAACGTCATATCGATCCGGCTCTACGACCTTCTGGGGCCGGACAGGATCATAGAGTACGCGTCGAAAATGACCAAGGTGCCGCCCACCGATTTCGGTGCGAACCCTACCCTGGCGCTGGGGACTTCCGAGCTCACTCCCTTCGAGATGGCCACCGGGTACGCCGTGTATGCAAACCGCGGCAAGGATGTGATCCCCTTCGCGGTCCGGTATGTCGTGGACCGGGACGGCATCGAGGTCGCCAATATCGAGGGCGAGGTGGGCGAGATACTGGCCCGTAAATCGAAGAACGGGACGATCCAGGTGATATCCGAAGACGTGGCCTGGATCATGACTCAGCTCCTGCAGCGGGTCGTCGACAGCGGTACGGCGACGGAGGGCATACGTATCAAGGGCGGCTACGGCAAAAAAGGCGCTGGCAAGACCGGCTCCACATCCAACTGGGCCGATGCCTGGTTCTGCGGATATACACCTGATCTGGCCGCGGTTGTGTGGGTGGGATACGACCTCTCATACCTTTCGCTGGGAACCCACCAGGCCGCTTCGGAGGTCGCGGCGCCGCTCTGGGGACGCTATATGGCGGGCGTGTACCGCAACAAGCGGGACCCGGAGTTTCCGCCCATGCCTCCGGGAGTCCGGCAGATCGGGGCCGGGTACGGCCTTGAGGGAGCGCAGTCCCAGTATTATGATACCGCAGGCGGCGATGTCATGAAATCCGTGCTGGAGCGGTACCTGGAGATCGAGGGACTTATCGAGGAGAGAAAGCTCAGAAACCAGTGACGACAACCTCCCCGCCCTGCGGCACGCAGCCGCGGCACATTACATATGATCTTATCATGGAGGCAGTTAACGCGGATTGTATCGTCGTAAAGTCTTATAATCAGTCGTTAAACGGGATTTTTCAAGGGAAATGATGTTTTTTTTCCATTTTTTTTTATCATCATCTGATTTAAGAAGAAATATTGTTGAAATTACTGAAATTTGTGCTATAAGAACGGCATAGAAATCAGCGGATGGTCTATTTTTCATGCGCGTCAAACGTATCCGTCGCCTATATTTTTATCTATTTTATAAAGGCGGATGCCGGTCGTGTCGTAAAATTTAATGTGAGAGGGTGAAGGACAGGGAATATGTTTAAGGTCGGTGACAATATTGTCTATCCCATGCACGGGGTGGGAAAAATTGAAGCCATCGAGAAAAAAGTCATTTTAAGTAAACGCAGCGAGTATTATATAATTACCATCCTGAACAGCGGGATGAAAGTGATGATACCGGTTAAAAACGCGGAACAGATAGGGATCCGGAGCATCATACCGAAGAAAGACGTAAAAAAGGTGATCGGCGTTCTATCTAAAAATGAAATTAGCTCGGTGGACGATTGGAAAGAACGGTATCAAAACAATATCGATAAAGTCAAGAGCGGTTCCATCTATGAAGT
>JAKJGD010000252.1 GCA_022704585.1 Spirochaetota bacterium
CCGCCGTAACGGAGGCGTCGTTATAAGAAGTCCCGTCAATATCGCCGCCCACCTGCACCACGGAAGTCCCTTTTGTGCGGTACACGCGGTAGAAGGTTGCCTTGTCCGCCGCATTCCAGGTTATGGCAACCCTGTCGGCATATGCGCCGTCGCTTGCCGACACGCCGGTTACCCTGCCCGGCATCGAGTCAGGTTTCGCGTACCCGTCGTCCTCGGGGGTGTATTCGCTTTCAGAGCCGGCAGCGTTGACCGCGGTTACGACATAGAAGTACTGCATCCCTGCGGTTATATCGGTGTCGGTAAAGCAGTATGACGGCCCGGGCGTCGTTCCCGTGTCCGGATCAGTGCTCGTGCCGGTGCCGGTCGTTGATCCGTCATCAACCTCAACTGGTTCAACCCGTATGACCGTGTTCCAGCCAGCATCCTGCTTTAAGAATTTCCTGAGCGGCGGGAACGGGGTAATCATTCCTATGACGAAATTATTCTCGAGCGTGATGGCCCCGTCGGTACTGACGATCCTGATGTATTTATTGCTGCCCACGGTCACGCCGCTGCATATCGTTTTACCGGCCGCCGCGTTGATCTTCGCGATCACGTCTTCCTGCGTGTAATACTCGCCGCCAAGACCGCCCTTGAAGGTGACCAGTTTATCAATGGTCGCGCCCAGCTTGATGCGGATCTGGTATGTCGTCTGGGCTTCGGCATACACCCCGTAAAATACAGCAACCGGGATGAAGAGGATCCTGACCACAAACTCCTGATTAAGATTAACATCGGACTGGAAGGTTGCCTGCATCACCGGGGGGTCCGCCGGAGGCGTAACCGGAGGATCGACCGGAGGATTGACCGGTTCCGCGTTCAGGTCATCAGCACCGACACTGCCTATCGCCTGGTACGGGCCGCCCGCGCTTGATGACCGGTAGATGTTATACGTGACAGCATCATCAACCAGCTCCCAGTTTAATCCGATTCGATCGCCATGCGTTCCATCCGTTGCGGTAACGGACACGGGGCCGGCATAGCCGGGAATACCGGGATCGATCGGATCGTCCGGGTCAATACCCGGGTCATCCGGAAGATCGATGCCGCTATCGCCGAACAGCGCCAGGGGCGAGACATCTTTCCCTTCCTCTTGACAGCCCGAGGGCAGGGAAAGTGAGGCCGCCAGTATCAATAATAACAAATTGGATTTTTTCATTAAAACACTCCAGGCAGAGTTTAATCACAAATTGGAATCAGGTATTGTTTGTGCTGACGAGTATCTATATATTTTATTGCTTATAGCATTGCTTCATCGATTTGTCCGGCTATTATCCGATACATCAAAAAATGGCCAGTCAAGGAGCATGGTTACTGATAATTATAAACCGTCCAGACGGTTTTATTATTTTTTACTATTGATAATTAACAAGCCAGCTTTGTGATGATTTCACCATTCCCGCGGTGGGCCAGTGTCCAGGAACCGCAATCAGTCTTTAAATGCCACGTGTATCGCCGCAACCCCGCCGAGCATCAGGCGATACCTCACGCGTTTAAATCCTGCCCCTTCAAGCAGCGCGCAGAGCTCGTCCGGTCCGTAAAAATGTATCGCTGAATGGGCCAGGTACTTGTACGCGCCTCTCTGCCCGGAAATAAATCCCCCCACGAAGGAAACCATGGTGCGAACATACAGGTGGACCAGTGCCCGGTATAACCGGAAGCGCGGCTGGCTGCTCTCGACGATCACGAACCTTCCGCCGTGCGCAAGCACCCTGAAGATTTCCGCCAGATAACGATCGCGTTTCGGGTTCCTGTAGGTCAGGTTCCTGAATCCAAACCCGATACCGATCGCATTAAAGGTTTCATTTTTAAAAGGAAGCTCGGATGCGTCGGCAGGAACGAATGGTATCCGCGCCCCGGCGCGCGCCGCCTTGAGACGCGCTTCCGCGAGCATGGGCATGCTGAAATCGGCTCCGACCACCTGCGTGCTCCCGCCTGCTTCAGCCGCAATCCGGAGGGCCAGGTCGCCTGTCCCGGTACAGAGGTCCATCACGCGCGCCGGCGTATCTTCCAGGCATTCCTTCGCGGCACTGGCGCGCCACCGCTCGTCCAGGCGCCAGGTGAAAACACGATTGATGATATCGTAGCGCCGCGGCACCACTGAAAACATTTTCTGCAGGGGTCGAGATTCTTTCGTTTCGCTCACCATAGCCTCCTGTGTAAAGGTCATCGGCCGGAAGCCGCATGCCATTTATGGCTTGACCGTGAACCGTTTGCTGTTGCTAATATGGCCAGTGGAGGATAACGATATGCTCAAATTCCTGATCTGGCTGATTCTGCTGTTCGTGTGCTGGCCTCTGGCGCTTCTGGCCCTGGTACTCTACCCGTTCGTATGGCTCCTGCTTCTTCCGTTCAGACTTCTCGGCGTGGCGGTAGACGGCGTCTTCCAGCTCCTGAAGTCAATCCTCATGCTTCCGGCCCGCGTCCTCAGGGGACCGTCGCGGGACAGGAAAGGGTGATATCCCCGGGCAACCGGCGGCCGGCCTCCCGGTCACTCGCATGATACCGCTAAAATCCGAGGTTGCGTAAAAACTCCTCCTGCGACACGTAGTTCGACTCGGCGAACAGCTTCCCGTTCCGGTAATAGCGCACATAGGGGATCAGCCCGTTTTTCCACCGGCCCTCCTTGAAACTCCTGAACTCGCTGAACCAGGGGACCAGGTTGTACACGAGCTCGTACAGGTCGAAATTCCTGTCGAGGGTATAGACCCACTCCCTCATGGCCGCGAACTGGGAGCACCAGTCCTGCGTCAGGAGCACAGCCACCCTCTCGTTGGAGGCTGTGACATCAGTGCCGAATTCGCCGGTTTCTATCGCATGGAACGCCTGGTCCCTGGTGATCTGCTTCCTGTTCATGACGTCACGTATAAACGCCGCCGATCCCGGTTATCAAGCACTTTTTATTATGACCGCCGTGGATTCCGCTGTGATGATCATTCCATCCGAAAAAATGGTTGTACTTCGCCGGGGAGTCCCCATTAATTGACCCCTGCCGGAAACTGCCTTATGAAATTCAGGATACTATCCCTCGGCTGCCGCCTCAACCAGTCCGAGATCCAATCCGTGTCAACGGCCCTTCAGGAGAACGGGCATAAGCCCGCGACAGGCGACGATGCCGAGGTGGTCATCATCAATTCCTGCGCCGTGACCCAGCGGAGCGAGCGCAAGACCCGCCAGCTCATCTACCGGGCGGCCGGCGAGCCCTCCGGACCGGGAGGGAAGCGGATCATCGTGACCGGGTGCGTACCCGGCGAGCTCAGGCGCGAGGGAAACATTTACTATGTCCCGAACGATTACAAGCACCGCATACCCGAGATCATCACCAGGTGGGAAGATTTCGGCGAGCCGGAGCCGGAGCTGGGAGCGCGGTTCAGCTTTACGCCGCCCGTCCGGTCCTCAACGAGCCGCGTGTATCTCAAGATACAGGACGGGTGCGACAACTTCTGTTCCTACTGCATCGTCCCCCTGGTGCGCGGCGCTCCGCAGAGCAAGCCGGCTGACCGCGTCGCCGGGGAGCTCGCGCGGCTGCTCGAGGCCGGCTACCGCGAAATAGTCCTGTCCGGCGTGATGATCGGCAACTATCGTGACGGCGAAACGGACCTTGCGGCCCTCGTCGCCCGCCTCCTCTCCGCAGAAGGCCGGTACCGGGTCCATCTCACGTCTATATCGCCCCTGTCCGTGAACCCGGCGCTCATCGATCTGCTCTCGCATGAAAAAATCGTCCGGCACCTGCACCTCTCGCTCCAGAGCGGCAGCGACCGGATTCTCGCGGCCATGAACCGGCATTACACCCGCGCAGCATACCGTGAGCTCACGGACCGGATCAGGGGCGGGATACCGGACTTCAACTTCACCACGGACGTGATCGTCGGGTTCCCGGGCGAAACCGGGGCCGACTTCGAGGACACGCTTGGCCTCATCCGTGACGCGGGCTTCTCGCACGTGCACACCTTCCGCTTTTCGCCGCGTCCCGGCACGAAAGCCGCATTGATGGAGGACTCAATTCCCGAGAACGTGAAAACCGAGCGGAGCGGACGCGTGATTGAGCTGGCGGCACGGCAAAAGCGCGATTATCTCGGGAGGTTTAACGGCCGGGAGTCGCTCTTCCTGAGCGAGCGGACACGCAGCGGCATCACGACCGGCTTCAACGAGTACTACGCGGCCATCGAGGTGGAGGAAAAGCTCCCGCGCGGGGAGTTCTTCACCGTGACAACACGGCTGGATGCGGAGAAGCAGGTGTTAACAGGAAAAATTAACAACAAACAATGAATAATGATGAAAGAAAAACATATCCGCTCTTCAAGAGCGGATATGTATCTTTAATTGTCCACTGTTCATTCATCCCACGATCCTGAACAGCGCTTTGAGCAGCCGGTCCTTTTTCCGGTAGGGCGGATAGCGCAGCATCACGTCGGGCCAGAAACTCCGTGTCAGGATGCCCCG
>JAKJGD010000253.1 GCA_022704585.1 Spirochaetota bacterium
CACCGCGATATGCCCGCCTCACCGCCCTGATGGATCACCCGCGGGCGCCATGATCTCCCGTTTAATACGTGTACACAACGCTGAAGCTGACCCCGTGGTTCCAGAACGACGCGCCGACCCCGGAATTGCGTAAAAAGGGGTTGCTTATTCTCCTCCTCCCCCATATGCGCCGGTATAACAGCTCCTTGAATTTTTCCAGCACGATATTCGTTGCCGGCGCTATATAATATTCCGGCGTATAGGTGAGAGATATCATCACGTAATCGAGGATATTGAAGGTCACCCCCGCGTCGCCGCCCGCGATGATATACGCTTCGCTGTCCTTTCCTGCAACCACCCCGGCATTGAAGGAAAAATAGCGCCACGGCTCAGAATTGACGCCCAGCCTGCCCGTATGCGCGTAATACCGTAAATCCTCCGGAATATACGCGAATATATTTTCCCGGAATTCGTATTTAGCGTCTATGCTCGTGGTATGGTGAACAAACCAGCTCAGCTCCGGGTACACATCCAGGTCCTCCAGGCGGGTAATGTATTTTTTTTTATAGTATTCATAGCGCAGCCATAGGCCAAACAGGGTCGCGGACTGGTACACGATAAGGGTCTTGTCCTTGCGGTCGTCGGACTTGAAGTGGTACCGGGTCCTGCTCCTGGTTGCCGTTGCCCCCAGCGTCACCTTCTCGAAGTCGAGAAGAAAACCCGCGGTCCCCTCGTGAGAGCGGTAATAGTGCGTCTTGTCGCCGGTTGAATAATAATATTCCCCGAAAAGCTCTATCACCCGGTGCGGATAGAGCGAAAGGGCCAGTTTCGGCTGGGTGAAATTGGCGGTCTCGAAATCCCCCTCTCCGTCCGTGATCTGGTAGTCCTGGAACCGGGACAGGCCTGCGGTAAACCGGACATATTTATGTTTCAGGTATATATCAGCGAAGAGCTGGTAGTAAAAACTGCTGGTTGAAATCCCGGTGGCGTAGCTCCCCTGGATACCGGCGTCAAACCCGAATACGCGGGGTTTCGCCTGTTCGCCATCCCCCGTTTCCGCTTCGGCCTCTGTCTCCTCCAGGGCTAATGCATTTCGTGACGGGAGGAACAGGCACGGCAAAAAAACGAAGACGATCAGGAACGCGAAAGAGAAACGTGCAGACCCACGGGTTGTCATAGATGGCACCTTCAGGGGTTATCTGGATACCGTCGCACGACCGGTTGGTACGGCATAAGCATAAGGGAAGATTATTTTTTTTCAATTCATTTTTTTAACCACCCTCCGCTGTACCGTCGGCGCCGGCGGTCCAAGAAAATTCCCGGAACGCCGGCGCACATTACGTGAAAAAAATTAATGCGGCATAATACTGGCCTGATTTATGCGTCATAAAAATTTTTTTCTCATTGCGAAAAATTAATTGATTATTCAAAATTCCATGCCTATATTAATTACAGAATTCAGCCTGTCACAATAAGACAGAGCACATAACGGCGAAGCCGGTGCGGTCTTGAGCTTGATAAAAGCAGAGGTGATAAAAGCTGAAGAACAGGGTTTAAGGTACATCTATGATCAACGGTTCGTAGGGAGCCACCCGGGAAGAGGGTGGCTTCCGCTATTAATGACACGCATTTAATCAGCCCCATGCAGTTCCCGATGCGCATCTGATTTCAAAATTCTTGACTGCTGGCCATTATTCCCCGTATACTGCTTCGGCGTTCTATATACCCGCTCGGAGGGCCGGAATGAAATCAATTGAATCCTGGCTGAAGCCCCTTACAGGGAAAAAAAAGCTGACACAGGGGGTTATTGTCCGCCGGACCGGCAATGGCAAAGACCAGCAGGGGAGCTTCCTTGAATATGACCGGGACGGAAACATTATCCTTATAAATATAATCGACCTGGCGACCGGCACCCTCATCTCCAGCATGGGCGTGCTAAAGCCCCGTCCCGGAGACCAGATTTACTACTCCACCTCATCCTTTGAAACCAGCCCGGCAGCGAAAAAGGCCCTCGCCCTTGTAAGGGAATGGTCGCTTTTCCAAAAGCACGCCAGGATACAGGAGCAGATCATCGACTTCATAGGCCTCTCCTATGTCCCGGAGCAGGTCCTGAAGCTAGCGGAGACGAATTCCCTGAATTTCCTCTTCGTGCCGGTGCAGCAGAAATTCCGGATCGGCAGGTTCACCGAGCGCCGCAGCCTGGAGCGCGTCTGCAACGATATATTTTTACAGAAACTCCAGGTACTCCACCAGGGGAACCATATCACGTACCTGGCGCTCGTGCTTCACCAGAAACACTACATACCACGGTTTTACTCGGCCGGCACCAAGCCGCATGATGAAACAACCACGCTTTTAAAGGACGAAGAGTTCAACTTTCATCCCTCCCACGGCGGCCATATGAAGGTCGATGGGACCAGGGACGGTAAAAAACACTTTCTCGTGGACGCGGGATCGAACGTATACGGCAGGGGCGTTAAAACGCCGCTCCACGTGAGCGAGCAGGTAGTCGAAGGACTGAAAAAGGTTTTTCCCGAGTTCGAGTACACGGCGATGGCCGGACGCGGGGCCTTTGGAACAGAACAGAGCTATTGACTTTCCCGGAAATGCAAGCGCGGCCATCCGCGCATAATCCGCCGGACAGTGCCGCTGTCAACGGAGCAAGAAATACGCGAGCA
The DNA here is from genome assembly GCA_022704585.1 of Spirochaetota bacterium. The sequence goes on from JAKJGD010000253.1 coordinate 2,658, forward strand.
CTGCGATACCGAGGGCGATCCGGTAAACCCCGAAGGGGACAAAATCATGCCGTGAGATGAACCTGATAAACGCAGCAATGACCAGGTAAGCGGTGATAAAAGACACGACGAAGCCGACAGAGAGCTGAACGGCTTCGGCCCCGCTCATCGCCGCCCCGTTTTGAATGACCATGTACGCGGACGCGGCCGCCATTGTGGGAATGGCCAGGAAAAAGGAATACTCCGCAGCCGCGGTCCGCGAAGCGCCGAGCACCATGGCGCCTATGATCGTGGCCGCTGATCGCGACGTACCCGGTACCATGGCAAGGCACTGTATCAGGCCGACCAGGAGGACCGTTTTGTAATCGAGGTCCTCAACCTCGTTGATCGTGACGTTCTTTTTTGTTTTTTCTATGACGATGAGAACCACCCCGCCCGCGATGAGCGCCGCCGCAACGACATGGGGATTAAAGAGGAGGGCCTGCACCTGTTTCCCGAAGAGGTAGCCGAGGATAAGGGCCGGCACAACGCCGACGACGGCCTTGGTCCAGAGGGAAAGGCTGCGCCGTCTCTCTGCGCCATCTCCCGATACAAGGGGGTAAAAAAGCCGCCTTCTATAGTAAACGACCACGGCGAGAATGGCCCCAAGCTGAATGACCACGTCAAACATTTTAGCAAAGGGACCGGTGAAGCCCGTGAATTCGTTTATTATAATGAGGTGCCCGGTGGACGAAATCGGAAGGAACTCCGTTATTCCCTCGACGATCCCCAGGATGACCGGCGTTATGAGTTCGTGTAGCATTGTCGCATCCCCCTGCCTGCGGAACGATTAAACAGACCCCCGGCAGGATGTCATCAACAATTAGGCCCCCGGCAAAAAAATAGGGCTCCCCCGAAGGGCGGACGTTCTCACTCCGGTATCTTCTCGACCTCGTCTGCGCTCTGGATGCCCGCGGCCATTTCCGGGATGACTCCCATCTTCCCGTAGATGGGGCGGATTATTTTCCGGAGTGCCGGCAGGCGCAGCGCGAACACCGTCCCGCCGGCCAGGCAGAGAATGCCGCCGAAGAGCGCGGTGAGGGACGGCCCGACGGCCGTGGATACGCTGCCCGCTATCAGGCTGCCGAGCGGTGCCGCGCCCATGAAGGCCATGACATACAGGCTCATGACCCTGCCCCGCTTGTCCTCGTCCACTATGGTCTGCACCATTGTATTGCAGGAGGCCATGGTCACGATCATGCCGAAGCCCATGACCACCAGCAGAATGAGGGAGAGCGCGTAGACGCGGGATAACGACAGGGCGACGAGCCCGCATCCGGAGAGGAGCATCGCCGCGATGATGATCCTGCCCAGGCCCAGCACGTTTTTCCGCATCGCCAGGAAAATGGTCCCCGCGAGCGCGCCCAGGCCCGAGGCAGCGACCAGGAAGCCGTAGGTGTGCGAGCCGCCGCCGAAGATGCGGGTCGCGAAGACCGGCAGGAGCACGGGAAAGGACATGGCCACCAGGCTCATCAGCGATACCGTGAGTATAAGGTCGCGAATGGGCCGGAACCCGAAGGAGTGGGCGAGCCCTTCACGCAGCTCGACCAGGAGCCTGCTGCGGGTGCGCACGGCGCCCTGCCCGGGCATCTTCATCATCAGGAGGGCCGCCATGGCGGCCATATAGCTTATGCCGTTCACGAGAAAGCAGACCCCCTCCCCGGCGTATGCGACAAGGAGGCCTGCGATAGCCGGGCCGATGAGCCGCGATCCGTTGAAAAGACCCGAATTGAGCGCGATGGCATTGCCCAGGTCAGCGCGGTCCTCCACCATCAGGATGACGAAAGACTGCCGCGCCGGCATCTC
>JAKJGD010000254.1 GCA_022704585.1 Spirochaetota bacterium
CACGACGGGATTCTCCCCGCCGGCCTGGGCAGGGTCCACTCGAAGTTCGGGAGCGCGTATATCCTGCTTTTCATCATATGGGCGCTTTCAGTGGCGGGCCTGCTTTCCGGGTTTTCCCTCGAGACCTTCGCGAATTACGCGGCCCTCGGAGGCATGATCATCTTCGTACCCGTTCTCGCGTCAGCGATAATGCTCCCGCGCCGCTACCCGGAGCAGTATGAAAAATCCCTGTTTAAACTGAAGGGGTTCTGGCTCTATTTCTGCCCGTCGGTCGGCTTCGCCATGGTGCTGTTTTTCAGCGCGGTGATCCTCGCGGAGATGAAGTCCCCGCTGAAGATCGCGCTGTTTTTCATTTTCATTCTGTCCGGCATCCTCTATTACGCGCTGCGGAAGCGTTGGCTTCTCTCTAAGGGGGTCCGTCTGGACGACGTCATGAAACGGGAGGACTGGATCAGTTGAACGAATCGGAGAACGGGCGGGCGAACGCGTCCGTACCCGCGCTGTTCGAGCGCTATCCCGGGCTCGAGGGCAGCATCAGCAGGATCTCCCTCGGTGATTTCCCCACGCCCGTTCAGCAGCTGAAGGGGCTGGGGCACTGCAACCTCTGGGTCAAGCGGGACGACCTCTCCTCGCCCCTGTATGGCGGCAACAAGGTCCGCAAGCTCGAATACATACTGGGCGATGTGATGCGCAGGGGAAAGCGCGAGGTGGTCACCATCGGGGGGATCGGCACGAACCACGGCCTCGCGACCGCGATCTACTGCCGCCGCCTCGGCCTCGACGCCACGCTTATCGTGTTTGACCAGCCGGTCACGAGCTTTGTGCGCCAGAACCTGCTCCTGTTCCACAAGCACGGCGCGCGCCTCGTGTACGCGAAAAACATCACCGCCGCGGGCGCGAGGTTCTACATCACGGAGCGCCTCAGGCGGCCGGACGCCTATTTCCTGTACGCGGGCGGGTCGTCGCCCCTCGGCGCCCTCGGCTTCGTCAACGCCGCGTTCGAGCTGAAGAAGCAGATAGACGGGGGGATGGTCCCGTCACCCCGGTACATCATCTGCCCGCTCGGGTCGAACGGCACCATGGCCGGCCTCTCGCTCGGCATGCTGCTGGCCGGGGTCCCGGCCCGGGTCATCGGCGTCGGGGTCACGCAGGCCCGGCTTGGGCCCCTGCACCTGGCAACGGCGCAGACCGTGCGGTCGCTCATGCGGGACACCCTGCGACTGTTGAGAAGAGCGTGCCCGGGCGTGCCGGAGGTCAAGATCGGCGAGCAGCGCGTTATCCACGATTACTTCGGCGGCGAATACGGCCTGCCCACCGCAGCCGGGATCGATGCCATGCGGCTGTTCAGGGAGAAGGAAGGGATCAAGCTCGAGCCCACGTACACCGCGAAGGCGTGCGCATGCCTCCTCGATTTTATAAAGGAGCCGGCCTGCGCGGACGACGCGGTCCTGTACTGGCATACCTACAACTCGGCTGACCTGTCGGGGGACGCGGCGTCCGTGGATTATCGCGAGCTCCCGCCCGTGTTTCACAGGTTCTTCGAGGGCGAACCGGTCGCGTGAAGCCGCGCATGTCCGCAGCGGACGTTGCTATTTAATGATTCAGGATCGAGAGATGGACGGGACCGTTCGAAGCAGCATCAGGCCGGGCATGAGGGTCAGGATCGTACTGAAGCAGGACCAGCGCGCCGGCACCCTGACCGAGGGGACCGTGAAAGAGCTGCTGACCAGTTCGGCCACGCACCCGCGCGGGATCAAGGTCCGGCTGGCTGACGGGCGGGTGGGGCGCGTCAGGGAGATCATCGGGTAAGAGTGCCGGTCCAGCGCGTTCCTGTAACGGCCCCTGCTACAACCTGCTTTTTACCAGGCCCCATGATTCGGTAATCAGGAAGCTTTCATCCATGTTGCCGGCCATTTGCTCCAGCCTTTTCATCGGGACCGAGAACGTCAGCATGTTCTCGGGCACGCAGGGGCGTGCCGATACGTCGAACATGCCCAGCACGCATCGCGGCTCCGCGGACCGGGCTTCAACAGACGGGTAATAAACTATCGACGAGCATCCCGCTCCCATCGGGGCAATGACCCCCTGTGTATCCGCATAATCGTAGTTGGCAAGGGTGAACAGGCCCGAGAGCACGTCCGCGGTAGCGAAGAATATTGCCGCAACCGGCTGCTCGTGGTCCGCCAGCCTGTCGAATCTTTTAAACACAAGGTATTTCCCCGGGGCTTCCAGGGGCGGATTTTTCTCCAGCAGCGCCCTGACCAGGCCGGGTGATTTTTTATAACGCTCGCCCTCGAGCTCGCCCGGAATGCCGCAGGACAAAAAATACTCGAAATTGGGACGGAGCTTTTGCGAAAAGCCGGTATACCGCTTGCCGCCGGGACACCCCGGTGATTTCGCGTCGTACACGTACGCGAATCCCTCGCGGACCCTCTTCAGGTTGCCGATCAGGCAGCGGTTTTCATGGCCGGTTTCGCTGATGTCCTCGTCGAGGGGCCGGTCGGTGTAAAAGAAACAGACCGGCAGCTCGTAACCGGCAAAATACCTGCTCCACCTGCTGATAAAATATTCCTTGAATGTATTGTCCATGGCCCCGGCCTCTCTGAATAATGTCTGCGGATAATGATTGATTCATTGTACGGCATTGAAAATTTGTCAAGATTGAATCATCTGTCGGGGCCGGCCGCTTCCGGCGAAAATCGAGAAATTGCATATGCAATGCCTTTTAAAAATGAGTGGACTGATTGAAGAGGGAGCTTTATTTATGAAAAAAATTGTTCCTGCCGGTCGGCAATAAGGGAACGGTCAAGGGGTTGTACTGATATGGATGACAGGTCTCATTTCAACGCTTTGTTCGAGCCCCGGTCAATCGCTTTTATCGGAGCTTCCGCCAGCGTAACCAAGTGGGGGTTCAACATCCTGCACCATCTCGTCAAGGGAGGCTTTGAGGGCGGCATCTATCCCGTGAATCCTCAGGGAGGCGCCTGGTTCGGCAGGAAGATATACACAAGCCTGGCGGAAGTGCCGCGTCCCGTTGACCTTGCAATCATCGTTGTGCCCAAGGAGCTCGTTCCCGGCACGATGCGCGAATGCGCCGCGGCCGGTATCCGCGCGGCGGTTGTCATCACTGCCGGTTTCAGCGAGACGGGAGCCGGGGGGGCTGCCCTGGAGCGGGAAGTCGTTTCCATAGCAAGGGAAACAGGCATCAGGATCGTGGGACCGAACACCATGGGCATCTTCAGCGCGTTTCCCTCCCCCGTGCAGGCCGTCATGATGTCAACCGCGATCAGGCAGGGCGGGGTGGCCGTGGTTTCCCAGAGCGGCAACCTGGGGACCTCCATCACGTACCGCTTTAACCGGAGGGAGATCGGCATCAGCAGGCTTGTCAGCTCCGGCAACGAAGCGGACATGAAGGTCGAGGATTACCTTGAGTATCTTGAGTCCGATGATGCGACGCGGATAATCTGCCTCTACGTCGAGGGCCTGCGGCAGGGACGGCGCTTCATCGATACCGCGCGCCGCATCACCCTGACGAAACCGATCATCCTCCTCAAGGGAGGCACCGGGAGCATCGGAGCGGGGGCGGCAATGTCCCATACCGGGGCGCTGGCGGGGAGCTTCTCCGTGTTCCAGGCCATGTGCCGGCAGGCGAACATAATCCTGGCCGAAACCATCGACGAGATGGTCGACGTGGCCGGGTTTCTGCTCACCCAGCCGGAAGTCACGGGGAAACGCGTCGGCATCGTGACGCAGGGCGGCGGATGGGGCGTCATAACCGCCGACCTGTGCGAAGCCGCCGGGCTGGAGCTCCCGCCCCTGGATGAAAAGGTCGTCGCCGAGCTTGACGGCTTTCTCCCGCCGTTCTGGAGCCGCCGCAACCCGATCGACCTGGTGGCGCCGGGCAGGGTCTCCATGGTAACCGATTCGATCGCGGCGCTGCTGGAGCACGCGGACATGGACGCGATCATTTGCCTCGGACTCGGGTACATGACCGCGCGGGCGCGGCGCTGGCTGGATTCGCCCGTGCTTCCCCGCGACGTAATGGAGAAGCCGGCCCGCCAGATGATCGACGCCGAGATGGAGCTCCTGGACCTCGTGGCCAGCCAGATCCGCCGGTTCAACAAGCCGATCATTCCGGTCATCGACCTGGTGGCCTTTGACGAGGTGCCGGACGTCAACATCGTCAGCTATCTTGACGGCAGGGGAATCATGTCCTACTCTTCGCCCGAGCAGGCCGTGGGCGCGCTGGTAATGGCGCTTGAATATTACCGCAAACGGGGGGAGCGTGCGGCCCGCGACGGTGCGTAAGCTGGCCGCTGCTTTACTGGCGGGCCGTCTTCCTGATATATCCGTTTTCGATGAACCAGTCAAGCGCCTTCCTGACCGCCTCCCGCACGGGAGTTTGCGGCAGGCCAAGCTCCTTCACCGCCTTTGAGCAGTCATACCATTCCTGCAGCTTGCCGATCCT
>JAKJGD010000255.1 GCA_022704585.1 Spirochaetota bacterium
GAACCTCGCCGTCGCGAACATCCTCGCAGGAATGCTGACAACCGCCGGCGCGGAGGTCGAGCTGAGCCGGAGCGGCGACAGCGTGGTCTCCGATCATGACCGGGCCAGAAAGGCGCGCGAGTACCGGCCGGACCTGCTCATCAGCATTCACCATGCTGCCTCGATCAGGAAAGATGGCTGCGTGAACTATCCCGCTGTTTTCATAGGAGGCTCGGAACAGGTGGCTCCGGCCAGCCGTGATTTTGCCGGCCACCTTATCGACGAATTTGACAGGATCATGGACGAAAAGGGGGTCATTCGCTCGGATTTCGCCCTGTACGGTGAGGAAGGAACGACCATTCTGAGAGAAACCAGGTACCTGTGCCCGGCCGTTATCGGTGAGGCGGGTTTTTACTCTGATATCAAGCATTCCATACGCTTAAAAGATACATTATACCTCGAAAAAGAGGCGGAATCCTACTTTTTCGCCATTTCCCGCTACTTTAAATGGGGATATCCTACTGCAATCGTCGAGTTTTCCTGCCCTATCGACAATTCAGGGCCAATGATCAACCTGATCCGCGACAGGAAACCACTCGTGTCCATACTCACCAGGAGCGACAACGAGCTCCCCGGTATCGATGCGCGATCAATGATCATAACCCTCGACGGCGTTCCTGTCAGGAGCAGGGAAATTTCTCCCGGCCGCTACGCCGTCGAATACGGGAAGGAGCTTTATCCCGGGTTCCATCGCCTGCGCTTCCAGTTTCGAAATTTAAGAAACCAGAGCAGCATGATACTTACCGCTCCCTTTTCCGTCGAGATACGAGCCGGTGACCGCGACTGTCTTGCAAAGGAAGGCAGAAGGCTCATCAGAAGCGGGCGGAGAGCGGCCGATGGTCTGAAAATGCTCCTGGCTGCGCTATCCATGGGTCCGGTTGATCCCGGATGCGAGGCGCTTGTGCGCGACATCTCGCGCGGATTCACGATGATCGGTGACGCAGCGAGCGCTTCTTACTATGCGAAGAAGCTCTCGCTATTTTACATCGACACCACGCGCGTCACACCGCGAAAAAAATTCTTGATGGCGGGCAACGAACGCATTCCGATCGAGTATCTCGGCAAGCACGTGAGTGTTGTTGCCGAGAGATGCAGCGAAGAGAAAAAAAGTGTCATGATGAAAAATGAATTTAGTGAGAGCATAAAACAATTTTTTTCTGGACAAGAGTAAATTGATATAGTATAATGTTCACAAGTGGAGTTTTGTTGAGGAGATTGATGAAGACGTATTCGCATAACACCGGAACGTTCATAGGAAAAGGCGGAACGGAAATATTTTTCCAGAACTGGATCGTCGATAAACCGGGCGGCGTCCTCGTTATCGCACACGGTCACGGCGAACATTCCGGCAGATACGACAACATCATCAACGAATTGAAGGGAAGCGGAGTGTCGATCTACGCTCTCGACCACCGCGGACACGGCAGATCGGGCGGTAAGCACGGTCATGTTGACTCCTTCATGGATTATGTGTATGACCTCAAGCTCTTCATTGACCTCATCAGGGAGGAAAACCGCTCTGCCAACCTCACTCTCATGGGTCACAGCATGGGTGGTGCCATCGCCTGCCGGTATGCGATCACCTATTCCGACGACATCAACAGCCTCGTTCTCTCATCAGCCGGCCTGATTTTCGGTGGAGACGCGCCGGTATGGAAGAAAAAGATGGCGGTCATCCTGTCAAAGTACCTTCCGGGGCTCACCATGTCAACCGGGCTCTCCTCTAAAGATCTTTCCCATGACCGCGCCGTGGTCGAGGCCTATGAAAACGACCCGCTGGTGCACGATCTCATGTCCCCGCGGCTTTTTACTGAATTCGTCAATAACGGCGTCGAGTGCCTGAAGAGGGCCTCCGAGCTCGGCATGCCCCTCCTGGTGTTTCATGGCAAAGAAGATAAAATCGTCGATTATCGCGGGAGCGAGCAATTATTCGCAAAGGCCTCATCACCGGTCAAGGAGCTGCATATTTACGAGGGCTTGTTCCATGAAACCATGAATGAGGCGGACAACAAAAAAGTTTTAAAGATTGCAGCGCAGTGGATAATGAAATCCATGAGCGCGAAAAAAAAGCAAAAGACTGTGAAAAAAAGCGGGAAGAAGAACCGATAACAATAACAAAGGAGTCTGGTGCGTTTAAAGCACAAAAAATATAAAAGGCTCCCCTGATAAAGGGTGCTAAAAAAAATTAAAAATACAAGGAGTAAAAAATCGTGGGAACAAAAAAAGTAGCGAAAAAAGCCGTAAAGAAAGCAGCGAAAAAGACTGCGAAGAAAGCCACAAAAAAGAAAAAATAGTTCTTAAACGAGGCGGGGCAAAAAACCCCGCCTTTTTTTATCTCTTTACCTTCAAAAAGGGAATACCTTAATCAGGCGATGGCCGGGACTCATCAGATAATACCGGCGCCGACCGGTCGGGGGAAGGCTGCAATCTGCACACTCAAGTCATTTCCCGGCTCATCAATCCAGGAATATCTCTATTTTATCACCGCCGTTTCTGAGCGCACGCTTGACTGCCATTTCAGATTTTTTTATCAGGGAATCAAGTATCAAATCGTTCAATAAATTGCTGTCCACGGTGTTGCTTTTTGATATCTGTGTCGGATCCAGCTCGGCAATCCCAATGGAAAGTGAAAGCTGAATCCTGGCGTCCTTCACTAATAGCGGCTTTTTCACAATGGAGGACATGACCCGGCGGGCCACCTTCTCGGCGTTGCTTTTACCGGAATCGGGCAGAAAAAGGAGGAAATCCGACACCGTGAACCTGCCCAGCTTATCATAGGGCCTGCATGAAGTCTTCATTCTCCTGCCGCATTCGTCAAGGACCTCGTCCATTGCCGACATGCCGTGTATTTCCGCGAGCTCCTTGAAGTTGGTTATGCTTGCCATAAGCGCCGACATGTATTTCATCTCGCGGGACGCCCGGCCCATCTCTTTCAGGACCTCGTCGAGGAGCGATCGCCGGTTCATAAGGCCGGTTACCGGGTCCTCCTTGACCAGCTTTATTATCTTCCTCTTGTTCCGGATGATCTCTTCTTCCAGCTTCAGGACGTGCTCGGCTATCATAATTCGGGAAACAAGCTCCTCCTTTCCGAACGGCTTGAAGATGAAATCACTGGCTCCCGCGTCCAGCAGTTTCTCCAGCATATCCTCCCGCTCGCGAGTGGTAACGACCAGCAGATGGATATACCTGTTCATCTTGATCTTCCGTATGCGCCTGCATAGCGCTTCGACGTCAAAATCGCCTTTCGACCAGTTGATTAACGCGACCTGGATCGAGTATTTCTGGATGTCCACGAGGGCATTCTCGATGCCCTCAGATACGAACATCTTGGCCTTAAATTTTTTCAGGGAGCTGTTGACGGCATTGGAGAATGACTGGTTGTTGTTTATGAGAAGTATGTTCATACTGTTACTCCCCTGCGGGCAGTGTCTGAATTGTCCTCATTGCCTCGTTGGCAGGAAAAGGACCCCCATTCGTAAAAAATTATCGTATATTCGTTTAAATTTGTCAATCAAATAATAGGCAGAGAGACGCGTACGGTTGTGCGGGTTCTGGCGACCCTCATTCAATCTCCACGCGATAGGGAAACAGGTAGAGTGCTTTTTCGTCTTTCAAATTCAGATATTCAACGCTCCGGATCAGGCCCCTGACCTGTTCCGCAAGCTGCTGTATATCGGGAATATCGAAGGGATCAAAGAGCGGGCCGCGCATGCTCGGATACTTCACGACATCATACTGTCCGCTGATACCCGCCACGTGCGCCGCGCCTCATCGACAAGGCGGTTGCCGATCGCCTGCGCGCCGGTGAAGACCCGTCCTTCGGCAACGCGGGACACTTCCTCGGCGCTGATACCGCGCGCCCGCACAACCATTCCGGTAAACCGGTCGTAGGTGAAATCGACCCCCTCCTGAAGAAGTTTTTTCTCCTTATCGGTGAGCCTCCGCGATTCAGAGAAGATGTCCGCGAATTCGCTCATTTTTATGACGTCCTTGCTGATGCCGAGCTTCCGGTACAACTCCTCCAGGGTTATTTTGCCGAAGACGACACCGATCGAGCCGGTGATCGTGCCGTTGTTGGAATAAATCCGGTCGCCGGTGCATGCGGCGTAGTATCCGCCTGACGCCGCGATATTCCCGAATGAAAAGACAACCGGCTTCCCGTATTTCTTTTTCAGGTTCGAGAGGGAGTTCAGCATGTAATCGGAAGCGGCCGCCGAGCCGCCGCCGGAATTGATGCGTATGACCACGGCCCGGACCACGGGATCGGAGAAGGCCTTCTCCAGGGCCTCCCGGTAAGCCTCGTTCCCTATTGACCTGAACAGCCCGGTATTAAACCCGCGGCCGCTGACGATATTCCCCTCAATAACAACGAGGGCAACCCGGGGAAGGATGCTCCATGCATATTCCCGCACCGGCCTTCTCC
>JAKJGD010000256.1 GCA_022704585.1 Spirochaetota bacterium
CTCGAGGGCGACCTTCTCATTATATATCTTGATGTACTGGGCCGCCGTGTAGAGCAGCTGCCCGGCATCGAGCCGCTCCGGCAGGGCCGCAGCGGCCATTACCGCGGCACACGCCGCGGCGACGATCATTCGCGCAGTCCTCGTCTTCATTTTGTCATGTCCTTGTTTTTAAGCCTGTCTTCCGTTACCTTCAGCCTCTTGGCAGCCTCGTCACGTGCGGTTTTCTTTGAAACAAGCCTCTCGCGCTGCTGCTCGAGGTACTTCCGGTATTTCTCATCGTAGCTTTCGGGCGCCTTCGATGAGGACTTCTTGTCATCCGGAACTGTCGCGCCCTGCTTCCTGACAAGGTATGTCCGTGCTATTTTTGCCTTTTCGAATGCCAGCTCGGCCACAGAAACCGAGAGCTCGGCCTCGGCCACTTCCTGCTGCGCCTCGGCCAGCTCGAGGACAGCTTTCGCATAGTCCAGCCGCTCGTTCTCGGCTCGTATCTGGTAATCGTTATCGACCATCAGCTTCGCGTTCGCGTTCATCTTCGCGGTATCGTTCTCGAGCTGGAATTGCTTCTGCTTGTTTTCCAGTAGGCTTTTTTCCTGCTTGAGGATAGCGGTCCATCCCCTGACAATCTTGAGCTTCAACTCGGCGTCCTCGACCTTTTTCTTCAGATCGGGTATCTCCTGCCGTTTCGCGATAATGGCTGCCCCGAGCTTTTCAAGCGTCCTGCCTTCCTCGGCAGTCCGGTCGACCAGGTACTCCGGGTTGACTTCCGCCGGCATGGTAACGCAGCCCGCACAAAAGACCGCCGAAGCGGTCATGAATATAATCAATGCTCTCATACTGACACCCCGAAATAATGGTATTATCACTTCCCGGTCATTTGACCGCGGCGCGACGGGCCGGGTTGTGATTTTTTTATTGCGCCGGTTTTATCTGTCTATGTGGTAAAAATCGACGGTACAGGTTACACAAATTCAGGCGTGCCCGTCAAGAACAATATACGCCCGGTGCGGGTTATGCGCGGCCCCGGCCGGGCGATATCCGCGCAGCGGAAAAGAAATTCACTACAGCTATGCACGCGCCGAGGAGGAACACGTACTGGTACCCGAGCGTTTCCCAGAGCATACCGCTCACCAGGGCGATCGCGATCGAAAACACGTGGTCGATCGTAACGCCCATGGTGAGCGTCTGGGGCACGTCCTCCGGCCTGACCGCGATCCTTCTGAGATAGGTCGCCCGCGCCATGCTCACCGACATCAACATCTGGTCCACGACGAAGCAGGCGAAGGCGATGTACATCGCGGCCGGCCCGTCAGAGATCTCCCGCGAAAAACCGTAGCCCGTGCAGACCAGTATCAGGACCAGGGCCTCGCCCATCAGAATGAATCGCTCGCCGACACGGTCGATCGCCCTCCCAAGGAGGGGGTTGAAAACGATGCCCACGATACCGCCCACCGCCAGGAGCGTCGCCACCACCTCTGTCTTCTGGTTGAATACCTTAATGAGCACCCAGGGTGCGAAGGTAAGGAAAATCTGCTTCCTGGTCCCGTACAGGATGTTCAGCCAGTAAAAGAGGCCGTACTCCTTCCGCACCAGGAATTTGGCCTTCAGGGGGTGTGCCGTGCCAGGCTTCATCAGGAACAGGAGCACCGCCGCGCCAAGCAGCCCGGCCGCTGCAAATATGAAGGAGAGGGCAAACGTGAAGCCCAGGTACTTGAAACCGAGAAAGATCATGAAGCTCCCGGCGATTGCCGCGATGTTCATGAGCCCCGTGAACTGGCCGAGCCGTCTCCCTGTTTTGCCCTCCCGGGCGAATTCCATGCCCAGGCTCTGGTTGAGGGGAAGGTACATGTGCTGGCCCGTACTGAACACAAAGAGCCAGACCAGCATCACCGAGTATGTCGGGGACAGGAGGCCGACAAGCATGATGCCGGCGGCGGCCAGCAGGTTGGCAAACGCCGCGAGACGCCGGGAGCTCATGAAAAAGAAGAGGGCCGAGAAAAAGACGACCAGGAACCCGGGCAGCTCGCGCGGAAGCTCGAGCAGGCCCCGCTGGGTATTTGTTATAGAGAAGACCTCGCTGAGGTAATTGTTGAAAACCGCGTTTACGATGCTCATCGAAAAGCCGATCAGGGCAATGGCAATGATGAAAAAGAAGAAGTCCCGCGGCATGGCCGACATACGTTTCATGAAACTGTCCAAGGAACCTGCTCCGGATTATGATTGGTGATGAATCCTGAAAAAAACCCTGCGCGTCAAGACATATTTCCGGTCCCCTGCCGGGCCGGATAGCCACTCCACTCCTCTGTGATAAATCTGCAATATTTCATCATAATTAGTCTCGCGATTGACGAGAAATTTGAGCGCTACCTCCGCTTCTCGAACTGCGACGGGATCATCATGTCGACCGAATACAACAGGTCGATCATCGCCAACGCCTCGGGGGGAGCGGCATCTCCCAGGTCATCAGAGAGCTCCTCAGCGTTAACGCCGACGTGTCAATCAGCACGCAGGAGATTCCTGCGCGCTTCATCGGCAAAACCTTCGGCGATCTGTTCGATTTCTACCTCACCAGGAACCGCACCATCCTGATCGGCATACTCGAGAACACGGGAAACTTCTATACGCGGAAGACCGAGGCCATACGCGACGCGCAGAAGACGCCGGACATCTCGAAGCTGGTCGACAACCTGAAATACGTGAAGCAGCTCGTCGCAAACATGCCGGTGATCAACCCGACGTCCGATTACATCATCACGCGGTACACCAGGGCAATCATCATCGAAGGCAGGATGCCGGGCGTTCTGAAAAAATCAATAAAAGAGAAAACCAATGCAATTGTTTAAAAAAACATCGCACAAGCCGCACGACAACGATGTCATCATCGAGAAGCTGAAACAGCTCTCGTTTTTCTCCATGTTCGAGAACGACGACGAGACGATGGAGCGTATCGCGGCCGTGTGCAGCCGGCGGGGATTCGGTGCGGGGAAATACATCATCCGCGAGGGAGACTATGGCGACGAGCTTTTCATAGCCCTGAGCGGCGAGATCGAGATAATCAAGAACACCCTCCAGAACGAGGAATACACGGTCACCACCTTCTACGCCGATGAGGGCGGGGTCAACTTCGGCGAGATAGCCCTGATCGACAACGACCGCAGGTCGGCTTCGGTCCTTGCCAAGACCGAATGTGAATGCCTGGTAATCACCCGGGACGACTTCATAAAGCTCGGGGACGAAAACCCGCGCGCGGGGCTGGAAATCACCCGATCGATAGCGAGACAGCTCTGCGGAAATCTGCGGAAATCGAACACCGATATCATCACCCTGTTTTCCGCGCTGGTTGAGGAGATATCGGCAAGTAAATGAAACCGGGCGGCGGCCGCAGGCTCGCCCCCATGACGGGTATAACACATGGAACTGACATTAAGCAAGATACAACGCCACGGCGAAGACGATTCGACGGTCCTCATGCCCATCGAAGCTGAATACGGATGGAAGGGGGATATGAACCGTGACAATATCCAGCTTGCCTACAACGGCAGGAAGCGCGAGGCCTTCATCACGGTTAAAATACTGAACCCGGGCTCCGGTATGATCATCGAACGACTGTACGAGCTGATAATCGGGTCGCACTACGCATCCCGCACCGTCAAGACCCCCCCCCTCCAGATCCTCGAAGTGCTCGCTGAGAAGATACACCTCACATACAATGAGGAAGAGATCCACCGGGCTCTCACATAGCAGGAACATCGCCGGGCAGGACGCCCGGTGACGCTTGAATATAATAATTGACAATCCCGCACCCATGCTGTCCAATCATCAAAGCCATTCAATACCCTCCAAGGAGTCACATTCATGCTCAAGAAATCTTTAATAATCTCCCTGATCGTTGCGGTTTTTTGCGTAACCGGCCTGGCTCAGCCTGCGGGTATGCAGGAGCACGTTGACAATGAAGCCAAGTTCTCCATAATGTTCCCGGCAGACTGGGGAAAGGAAACCAACAAGGACGGGGCCAATGTCGTCTTTACCGCTCCCGATAGCACAGCAGTTGTCCAGGTCCAGTTACAGACCACCGACGGCGAAATTGATGAAAACTTCACGGCCAGGGCCGTGCTCGATGAAGCCGAAAGGCAGCTCAAGTACACCAACCTCCTCCCCGAGAATAAGCGCATCATGAAGCCCGCACAGCTGAAGTCCGTCGGCGCCAGGGAAGGTGCGCTGGGATTGTACAAGACCAGCACCGAGGAAGGGACGGTAATCGTCCAGGAAATAATCGTCATGATCCAGGGAACGAACGTGTACTCGCTTATCAAGACAATTCAGGAAGCCGCACTGCCCCAACATGGAAAGACTATCGACAACATGCTGAAATCGTTCAAGATCATGAAGTGACGACAGGCAATAACATGAAAGTACGGGGGCCGTCTCAGCTGGGACGGCCCTTTTTGT
>JAKJGD010000257.1 GCA_022704585.1 Spirochaetota bacterium
ATGTGGGCAAGGGCTGCGCTCAATCGATGCGCGGTTTCGGCGCCCGCGTGCTCGTCACCGAGATCGACCCGATATGTGCCCTGCAGGCGGCGATGGAGGGGTACGAAGTGACCACGATGGACGATGCCGTTTCAACGGCTGACATATTCGTTACCGCTACCGGTTGCTGCGAGGTCATCACGGGTGCGCACATGGAGCGTATGAAAGAGGGGGCCATCGTATGCAACATCGGCCACTTCGACAGCGAGATCGCAATGCACTATCTCGAGGAAAACAAGAAATGCAAAAAAGTGACTGTCAAGCCGCAGGTGGACATGTGGACAGTTGAATCGGGCCGAACCATCATCGTACTGGCCGAAGGAAGGCTTGTCAACCTGGGGTGCGCTACCGGGCACCCCAGTTTCGTAATGAGCAACAGCTTTACCAACCAGACCCTGGCTCAGATCGAGCTTGCATCTGCCAAGCACGAGAACCGGGTCTACACGCTGTCAAAGAAGCTGGACGAGGAAGTGGCGCGGCTTCACCTTGGCAAGCTGGGTGTGAAGCTAACGAAGCTAACAAAGGAACAGGCTGACTACCTGGGCATACCTGCAGAGGGCCCGTACAAGCCGGACCATTACAGGTACTAAAATTATTTGATTACGGGAGCTTGAGCCGTCCGATTTGGGCGGCTCAAGCTTTTTTTTCGGGCCAGAGATGCTTTGTGATGCTGGGGGGATTCCCCCAGATCAGCCTCCAGCACGATATAGAATCAATCTCTTCATTAATAATAATATAATTTGTATATCGATAGTTATCGAGATCTTTTTCTTCGCTTATGGCATCAATAAATTTTTCAACAGCAACAGCGAGAATATGAGAAAGCGACATTTTCATAAGCTTCCTCAAATCTAAAAAATACTCATACTCATCCGCCTCAAAGCGTGCATGAACCCTGCGCCATTCCCCGCGCGGACGCCGCTTCTGATATTGAACCAGTCTGCCGGTCCTGACCGAATGCCGTGTTTCCCCCATGATCTTGTTTAACAGCACTACGATCATCTCCCTTCGATTGATACCCTTTGCCAATGCGGTCTCTGCTATTTTAACCAGGATATCCGCATGAATATTAAGCGTTGTGTCCATTTGTCGTACCTCGATCGAGATGTATTCGACAAGCAGGACGAACGGGGGTGGCGATTATTGAAAAAAATATACCTTTTGAATAAATATTTTTATCCGGTCTGAATTGAATTGACAGTGCGCCAACGTGAGCTCCATGATAGTGTCCATGATACTTCCAACCCGGATCATCGATTTCCATGTCCACCTGTTCCCGGACCGGATGCTGGACGCCATCCGGAAATATTTTTCCTCCGGGTACAAGTGGGACGTAATCTACCAGATGTATGCGCCGGAGTGTATCCGCTATCTATCCGAGCGCGGCGTCGTTAAAATCGTCTATTCCAACTATGCGCACCGGGCAGGCGTGGCCGAAGAGCTGAACCACTGGAACCGGGAGATGCTTAACCTGCACCCGGATATCTACTGTTTTGCGCCTTTCCACCCGGATGATGCGCGCTGCATGGAAATTGCGGAACGCGCGCTGTCTCACCCCCGCGTTCTCGGGTTCAAGCTTCAGCTCCTTGTGCAGCGCTTCTATCCGCACGACGAGCGTCTCTTCCCGCTCTATGACCTTGTGATGGAGTGCGGAAAGCGTATACTCTTCCATGTCGGTACCGGTCCCGTGGGCAATGAGTTCGTTGGTCTCGAGCAGTTCCGGAAGCTCCTCGACCGTTATCCGGACCTGCCTGCCAATGTTGCGCACATGGGCGCATACGAGT
This sequence comes from Spirochaetota bacterium, assembly GCA_022704585.1. The sequence continues at coordinate 1,824 of JAKJGD010000257.1, forward strand.
ATCAAGGCTTCATGGACCTGCTGAATGAACATCCCGCGCTCTACATGGACACCTCGTTCTCCTTCTTCAGGGAATTCCAGGGAAAAGGCGGGTTCAATCTCGGAAGCGAGGTGCTTGAGCAGCATAAAGGCCGGATCCTGTACGGATCGGATTTCCCCAACCTTATCCTGCCGCGCGAATCAGAGCTGGAGACATTACTCGCATACAACCTGTCGCACGATTGCTATGACAGGATTTTCTATCAAAACGGGGCCGAGCTTATCGATCATCTTACGAAAGCCGGTCGCTGACGTTGCATTGACCAGAAAAATTTGTTATTCCAGCAAGATCGGGATATATTAAAAAAAACAGAAAACGGAAGATGTAGCATTATGGTTAGGATGCAGGGGGGATCCATATGACTGACAAATTAAATGCTTCTCACTGGTATGACGGCCTTTTTTACAGCCTTACAATAGACCGGATCGCAGGACAGTCTTTCGCAAGGCCGGTCTCACGGTATGTGTCCCAGAATTCCACGGCCCTGGATATCGGTTGCGGCGTCGGTACGCTGGTGGCCGAGCTTGCTAAAAAGTGCGCCCATGTGACCGGCGTGGACCTCTCGCCCAAAATGACGGACTTCGCCCGGAAGAAGCTCGCCGCGGCCGGCATGACGAATACCGATATCATGAATGTCTCCGCCGGGGAGCTCTCTGCCCATGTCGGCAGGAGATACGATTATGCGATCATGACCCAGTTTTTGCATGAGATCCCGGCAGGCCTCCGGGAGAAGGTGATGGATGAGGCGATGAAGGTTGCGAATGAGTTCATTATCGCGGATTTTCTCGCCCCCTATCCAGATACGTTCAAAGGCAGGATGATCAGGTTCGTCGAGATGAGCGCGGGAAAGGAGCATAACGCCAATTTCAAGGACTGGGTCGCGATGGGTGGGATTGATGCATTTCTGAGGAGACACGGGCTCAAGATCAATGAAGAACGCATATTTTCAACCGGGGTAGGGAAAATCGTCAAGGCCGGGCGATAACAGCCCCACGATATATTAATTGACAAAACCTCTCGGCTTCGATACCGGTAGCACAATTTTACCGGTACCTATGCAGTTACATATCGAAACATACCAGAACAGGCCCACGCGGGCCGAAGTTTCCCTGGGCAGGTTAAGGAACAATTTCGAGATCGTCCGCAGCCTTGTCGGACCGGACGTGAAGATCATGGCCATGGTCAAATCCAATGCGTACGGCCATGGCATCCTGACGGTGTCGGGGGAGCTGATAAAGGCCGGTGCGCATTACCTCGGCGTCGCCTACCTCGAGGAGGCGGTCTATCTCCGGAAGAACGGGATAACCGCTCCCATACTCGTGTGCGGCGCGATCAACACTGACCAGATCGAGGACTTTTTAACGCACGATATAGAGATCACCAGCTCTTCGATCGACAAGTCCGAGGCTATTTCAGCGGTTGCGACGAGGCTCGGTAAAACCGCCGCCGTTCACCTCAAGATCGATACCGGCATGGAGCGGATAGGCGTGCACTGGTACAACGCCGAGAAGTTCATCAATCGGACTCTCGATCTGCCCGGGATCGCGGTAACGGGCGTGTTCTCGCACCTCGCCAAGGCCGAGTCGGACCGCGTCTTCACCGGCGAGCAGATAGCTCGGTTCGAGAAAATAGTCTCCTACATGGATAAGAAGGGACGCCTGCCCCGGCTCGTGCACCTGGCCAACTCGGCCGGCATAATCGGCAGCCCCGGGTCGCATTTCACCATGGTCCGGCCCGGCATCATGCTGTACGGTTATAATCCTTACGGTCTCGATCCCGTCCGGGAGTTCGGAGGGCGCAGGATCCTTCCGGTCATGTCGCTCAAGACCAGGGTGTCCTATTTCAAGGTGTGCCCGCCTGATACCGGCATAAGCTACAACCATACTTTCGTGACCCGGGGCCAGACCAGGATCGTGACGCTTCCGGTCGGTTGCGGCGACGGGTACAACCGCCTCCTCTCCAACCGCGGCGCGGTCGTGATACGCGGCAGGCGCTATCCCGTTGTCGGCTCCGTGTGCATGGACCAGGTCATGGTCGACATCGGGATGGACGGCACGGCCTATAATAACGATGATGTTCTTTTATTCGGCGAGATGAACGGCGATTCAATACCGCTCGAGTCCCTGTGCGAAAAGATCGGCACCATCACCTACGAATTTCTCTGCACCATCAGCTCCCGCGTCCCGCGCATTTACAGCGATTGACTGCGGTCAGGACGGGATGCCCGCCCCGGATTACGTTTCTCCCCGCAGCGCGCTTATTCTGCTGAAAACATACGGCGCCCCGATCGAGACCCACGCGCCGATGAGCCAGTAGCGGAAGAAGCCGGCGACAGCCAGGTCGGGGAGGGCCGCCTTCAGCCCGAACCGGATTGCCGCGAGCCCCGCGATGCCGACCGCGTATTTCACGATCTGGGCTACCGGCCTGTTCCGCTCGCCGAAGAATATCCTGTTCTCCGCCAGGTATGCGCCGACCAGGAAACCCGAGATCGTGCCCATGTTGTTTGCGAGCCGGTCTCCCGGAAGTAAAATGACGACCGCCGCCGGCAGCAGGAGCGCGGCCGCGATCACCGCCGCCGCATGAA
>JAKJGD010000258.1 GCA_022704585.1 Spirochaetota bacterium
GCTTCCGCTGAACCGCACCGCCGACATCCAGAAGATCGAGAAGGTGCACAAGAAGCTGGAAAGCCGGCTGGGCAGGGAGCCGACCCCCGGCGAGATCGCCGAGGACCTGGACATGGACGACGAGGAGATCAACCATCTCCGCAATATAACGCAGGACTACATCTCGCTCGATTCCTCCTACGGCGATTCGGAGGACACAACGATACTCAGCATGATCGTGGACCAGAGGGTCGACTCGCCGGACAAGAAGGTGCTGGACGAATCGCTGTCGAGCGCGCTGAACGACGTTCTTGGCACGCTTACCGAGTCGGAGCGGCAGATCATCAAGATGCGCTTCGGCCTTGACGGGATGGAGCCGATGTCCCTCCAGCAGATCGGGGACGAGTTCAAGCTTTCGAAGGAGCGTATCCGCCAGATAGAGAAAAAAGCGATCCGGCGGCTCCGCCACCCTTCCCGCAGCCAGCGGCTGAAAAGCTTTTTACAGGACTGAGCCATGAGGTTTTTTTTTCCGGGTTTCCTTGCGGGCGCAGCAGCGGCCCTGTTTTTCTTCATACCTGTTGGCGGCGTCGAAATACACCCCGAATGGTGGGGCCAGCTCAACGCCATCCCCGCTATCCAGAAGTCACCGTATCGCAAGCCGGCCGGTCCCCTGTTTTTCGTTAAAATCGGCGACCGGGATTATTTCCGTCTCAGGGGAAACGGCGAGGTGGCCGTCTCCGGCACCGTCGCCGACGGGCTTTCCGCGTTCAGCGGGGACGGCCGGTTTTTCGTCAAGTACCTGAAGGCGGGGACCTCCCTCGAGCTGTTCAACGCGAAAGGCGACCGGTTCTGGAAAATCGAGTCCCTCGAGTACCCGTATCTTTCGCACACGGGAAAGCTCATACTGCTGATGAACGGCGACCAGAGCGGCATCCGCGCGGTGGACGAGAACGGCAACCCGCTGCCGGCGCACGTATCAGGCAGGGTCTGCACATCTGTCGCCTTCCCGCAGGCGGGGGACTGCGCCGGCGTGGGGTTTTTCGACGGCTCCTACTATTTCATCAGCGCCAGGGGCATCGTGACGGGCACGGGCAGGACACCCGCGGGTACCATGGTGAAGAGCATGGCGGTGAGCGGCAACGGCGCGTATGCTGCAGTCCATTATGGCAATAATGCGAAAGATTATATCCGCGTGGTCGATATCGCGGAAAACGATTACGAGGACGAGGAGCTGAAACACGTCCACCCGGTCAGGACCTCGGTGCACGTGGCGGACGACGGCTATTGCACCGTCATCGATGTGGACCGGGTGCTCTTTATCTCACCCTCGGGAAGGATCCGCTACACGATCGTCGTCCCGCCTAAGCGTCCCGGCCACTCGGCGATCACCAGCAACGGCGGCATGTATGCTGTCTCCTACACCATGCAGAACGGCACGTCAAAGCTCATCATGTATAACGATGAGGGAGTGATCCTTTTCTCGCGCGAGTTCCCGTCAGAATCCTTCCTGGACGCGACGCTGCGGGACGGGCTCCTGTTCCTCCGGGGCTCGGACAATATCTACTGCTACAGCATACACGGTATGTAAGTCATCCCGCCGTTTTAGAGTATACAGTATTCATGACATACAAAACAACCTGAAGTCTCATCTCGATCCCACCCCTGCAGTATTAATTTTTCCCCGTTGCCGATCAGAATTTGAGCAGTGCCGATCAGATATTGAGTAGTGTTTTACAGGTTTTTAGATTGAAGTATGCACGATTTCCAATTCACAAATCCTGTTGGTTATGAGGGTGGTCATGCAATCAAATCGTATCATTCACATTAACTTCATTTTCCCGGCGATATTCATCATGCTGGTTTCTTTTTCAGCCTGCGGCCAGGATGGCTGGAAGGACGCGCCGGGCGGGTCTCTTGGCGCCGGCGACTGGAAGCTCACCGTGGATCAGGATGGAATTACGCGGACGGTCTATGTCCACATCCCCTCCTGCTATACCGGCGCCACGGCGGCGCCGCTTGTGCTGAGCTGGCACGGATACATGGACACGGCACAGGGACAGTCGGATGCCGACGGATTCATGGTCAAGGCCGATGAGGAGTGTTTCATCGTCGCCTATCCTGAAGGCTACGGCACCGCGGGCCTGGAAAGCTGGAACGCCGGCGAGGCCTGCTGCGGATCGGCGGTTGACAAGGACCTTGATGACGTACAGCTTGCCCGCGACATCGTTACCCTGCTGTCAGGCAGGTGCAACATAGACGCCGCGCGGGTATACGCGCACGGCCATTCGAACGGCGGCGGCATGGCCCACCGCCTCGGCCGAGAGGCGTCCGACGTGTTCGCGGCGGTTTCGCCGAAGTCAATGCCGGTGCTGGTTCCCGGCTCGTTGCCCGTCCGCGCCGTTCCGGTCATACAGTTTCACGGCACCGCCGACTCGACGATCAGCTACGACGGCGGCACGATCCCGTTCGAGTCCGGATCGTACCTGTCAGCGCAGGACAGCTTTAAAAACTGGGCTGCCGTCAACGGATGCTCGGGGACGCCCGTGACGGTCAATTACGGGGACAGCACATGCGAGACATACACGAGCTGCTCGGAGGGGGTCAGGGTCGCCCTCTGCTCTATCGAGGGCGGCAATCACAATAACATCTACGGGCGGGACGATATAAATGTAACGGACATGGCGTGGGATTTCATGTCTGAGTTCATCCTGCCGTAGGTCTCGCAGCCGGGCGGGGTCATGTGACCCCGCCTCCAGGCCCTGTTATTCAGGGAATGAGATTTTCGGGCATTTCTTCTGCACGAATGCCTTCAGTTTTGCATTCGTGCCATGCAGAAAAACCACTTCATCCTGATCGCGGGGGTCCTTTTTGAAAACCTCGCTCATCCTGGCCCTGCACGCGGTGCCGTTACCGTCACGTATAGTTATTTCGCGCCAGAGCTGGCTCATGGGGACCTCGCCGGTCCTCCATCCGTAGTCAAGAAGGAGAAAGCTCTTCTGGGGCGTGATTTCGATAAAGCCCCTGTTCTTTTCGAGCTGGGTAATGTGCTGCAGGGGGGCAAGACTGACGATAAATCCCTCGATGGAAAGCGGCTCGCCGGTAGCCGTGGAGAAGACGGCCTTATGGCCGCTCGGGAGGACCAGGGTCACGGTCCCGTCGCCGTTATCGGTCCAGGAAGGCTCTGCAGGTTTCCTGAACGGAAGAAGATGAAAGCAGCGCGAGCCCGTGCAGCGGGACAGCCTCTCGTCATCTTCCGTGCTGACGAACATCATGACCTGTCCGTCAGGCATAAACGTGAAGGACCGGTACCGGTCCTCGAATTTCTTCCGGTATTCATATGTCTGGCCCGCGCTCAGGTGACATCCACCCCATTTCGACTTGTAGAGCCGCACGATGAGGTTGTCGAACTGCTGAGTCGCTTCGCAGCTTTCCGCTGACAGGTCGAGCGTTCCGCACAACCCGGCGGCCAGACAGAGAAGTATGGTCATTGCGCGTTTGAGTTTCATGCATCGCCCCGGATTTCTGAATTTGCCGTATCATGCCCTGAAAGGGGAAAAAAGCAAGTAGAAAACAGTTTTGCATTCACGGGGATCCGCTCAATCGCCTTCGAGCAAAAACCGGCACTTTCCCGCGCAGATCTTTCCTGCCTCGAACATGCGCATGACCGCGTCGAGCTTTTCAGCGAATCCGAGCCTCTTCCTTTTAAGCGCGCCGTCGCGGAGTATCCGCGTTTTTTCGGCCGCGACCGCCGCGGCCCGCCCGCTGTATTCGGGCGGGAGCGACGCTCCCTCACGCTCGAGGAGCTTCAGGATCGCGTAGACGCGGAACCGGTCCATGGCCGGGTAGCGCGCGGAAAGCTGGTCCGGGTGCCCGCCGTGGCGCACCACGAGCCGCTCCGGCGCGAGTCCGACCCGTTCGCGGGCCGTTACCCGGAGCCAGAGGTCGTAGTCCTCGCACGCGGGCAGGTCTTCATCGAAGGGGCCGTACCGGTCGAAGCACTCCCGCGACATGACCGCGGCCGAGGGGCTGATCAGGCAGAGCTCGAGCGAGTCGATGAAGATATGCCCCTCCCGCTTCAGGTGCCGCTCGCGCGGGTTGACGCGCCGTCCGCGCCTGATCCAGGTCTCGTCGGTCTGGTGGATCATGATGCCCGGGTTCTCGCGGATGAAGCGGGCCTGCCGCTCGAGCTTGCCGGGAAGCCAGCGGTCGTCCGAGTCGAGGAACGCGAGCCAGGGCGCGGAGGAGGCCGCGACACCGGTGTTGCGGGCCGCGCTCACGCCGCGGTTCTCCCGGCGAAGATAGCGTATCCTGTCCGCGTACTCTTCCGCGACGCGAGGGGTATCGTCAGTGGACCCGTCGTCCACGACAATGAGCTCGTGGCCTGAGAAGGTCTGGGAGAGGACCGAGTCGATCGCTTCTTTCACGGGTCGGTAGCGGTTGTGCACCGGTATGATGACTGAAAA
>JAKJGD010000259.1 GCA_022704585.1 Spirochaetota bacterium
ATCGGCGTTGCCCTGATCGACTGCGACGTGGAAGAGCCGAATGTCAACCTGTTCCTCCAGGCCGAAATCGGCTCATCCAGGACAGTCGCAGTCCTGGTCCCAAAAATCGACGAGCCCCGGTGGTGCACCGGGTGCGGTGAATGCGAGCGCATCTGCGCCTACAGCGCAATCGTCCTCGTAAAGGGCACGCCGCTCCTGTTCGCCGACATGTGCCACTCCTGCGGCGGCTGCTATCATGTCTGCCCGGAGCGGGCCATTGAGGAGATTGAGAAGCCGATCGGCGTCATTGAAACCGGTTCCCGCGACGGGGTGGTCTACTCGGGGGGGAAGCTCGCCATCGGGGAGGCGATGTCGCCGCCACTCATAAGGGAAGTGAAACGCTGCCATCCAGACGCGGAAGCCAGAATACTGGATTCCCCGCCCGGAACCTCCTGCCCCGCTGTCGAGGCCATGAAGGGCAGCGATTTCGTCGTTCTGGTGACCGAGCCGACGCCCTTCGGGCTGAGCGATCTATCCCTTGCTGCCGGGGCCGCCCGCGCACTCGGCATCCCGTTCGGCGTGGTAATAAACCGGGCAGATATCGGTGATGTATCGATGCTTGATGAATACCGGAAGCGCGGATATAACGTGATCGCTTCAATTCCGCACTCAAGGGAAATCGCCGAAGCCTATTCGCGGGGAGACTGCGTCTCCGTGATACTCAGGCGCCATCGGGCTGAAATCGAAAAAATAGTATCGTGCGCCGAGCGATACGACAGGTCGGTTACACGAATATGATACGCGAACTGGTTGTCATAAGCGGGAAAGGCGGCACCGGCAAAACAAGCGTGGCCGCTTCAATGGCGTACCTGGCAAAAAACAAAGTGATAGCCGATTGCGATGTCGACGCGGCAGACATGCACCTGCTGCTCCAACCGGAAACAATGGAGACACACGAGTTTGACGGCGGCGTAAAAGCCTGCATACGGAAGGATATCTGCTCTTCTTGCGGCCAATGCCTTGATTATTGCCGGTTTGACGCTATCAGCGACGATTTTATCGTTGACCCGATTTCCTGCGAAGGCTGCGGCGTATGCGCGCACTTCTGCCCGACCGCCGCCATAGAGATGAAGCCTCATGTTTCGGGAAAATGGTTCGTTTCCGATACTCGACACGGCCCTCTCGTTCATGCGCGTCTCGGCATTGCGGAGGGAAATTCCGGCAAACTGGTGACTCTCATCAAAAAAAAGGCCCGTGAAATCGCCACTGAGAAAAAATACGGACTTGTCATCGTTGACGGGTCGCCGGGGACCGGCTGCCCGGTCATCGCCACCATGTCGGGGGCCACGGTAGCGCTCATCGTGACCGAGCCAACCGTTTCCGGGATACACGACCTGAAACGGGTCCATAAACTGGCGCGTCATTTCAACGTGAAAACGGCGGTGTGCGTGAATAAATCGGACATCAACCCGGACAACGTCGACCTGATCAGGTCATACTGCGACAGCAACGCAATCCCTGTCGTCGGGCTGATATCCTATGACATTGAGGTGGTAAAGGCGCAGGTCGCGGGTAAGAGCGTGCTCGAGCATTCGAACGGCCCAGCAGCACTTGAGATCCGGAAAATGGGGGAGACGATACTGAATGCCCTTCTCTGAATTCATCATGAAAGCGGTCGGCATTATACACTCGCCGTTTAAAAACGTATCCGACAATGTCCCGGTACAGGGCCGCCTGCGTCCCGGCATAGAAGGCCGGGTCGAGATCTTCCCGGAATATCGGGACGCCTGCCGCGACCTGCACGGGTTTTCTCATCTTTTCCTGGTCTACAATTTGGGCCTCAGCACCGAGGAACGTCTGATGACAAAGCCTTACATGGACACCATACCGCGCGGAATTTTTTCCACGCGCTCCCCGCACCGTCCCAACCATATCGGATTGTCCCTGGTTACGCTTGTCAATGTTGAGCCGGGCATGCTGGTAGTACGCGACGTTGACATGCTCGACGGGACCCCGTTGCTGGACATCAAGCCCTATAACCCACTCTTTGATGCACTTCGTGAGGGTGAAGCGTTAAAAACCGGCTGGATGAGAAATATTTCCGCCGGCTCCAATGACCGCGGCATTCTGGTTACGAGAAGCAAGGATGAATGGCTCCAGGTAGATCGGCATACGGATGAAATGAAATAGCAGTTTGAGTACTATATAACAGGAACAGGAGAATAGTTGAACATGTGCAACATCAATGAAAACGAATCATCGTCGCACGCCGCATCACAGCGCGCAAGCAGGGATACCGAGGAAAAAGCTGCTCTCAGAGAGAACATGGCCCGTATCGCTCATAAAATAATCGTAATGTCCGGGAAAGGCGGCGTGGGGAAAAGCACGGTTGCCGTTAATCTCGCCGTGTCACTCGCATCGAAAGGGCTGAAAACCGGCCTTCTCGACATCGACATTCACGGCCCCAGCGTACCCAAGCTCCTGGGGCTTGACACCGGCCAGGCCATCGGAACCAGAGACGGTAAAATGACGCCGGTCGAATACGGGGAGCACCTGAAGGTAATTTCCATCGGATTCATGCTGCAAGACCGCGATGACGCGGTTATATGGCGCGGACCGCTGAAATACACCGTCATCAAGGAATTCCTGACCGAGGTGGATTGGGGCGATCTCGATTACCTGGTAATCGATTCACCCCCCGGAACGGGTGACGAACCATTGTCAATCTGCCAGTTGATCGAAAACGCGGACGGCGCTGTAGTGGTGACCACTCCCCAGGATGTGGCACTCATTGACGTTCGCAAATCGGTGAGCTTCTGCAAACAGCTTAACATGCAGATAGTGGGCGTCATTGAGAATATGAGCGGCTTCACCTGCCCCCATTGCGGGAAGGAGACCGATATTTTCAAGAGCGGCGGGGGAAAAAAGATGGCGGAAGAGATGGGCGTTCCCTACCTGGGTAATATCCCGATCGACAGGCGCATTGTCGCCGGCGGCGACAGCGGTACTCCGTTTCACGCCGACCGGAACGGCGGTGCAATCCCGGCCCATGAGACCTTTTCATCAATCGTTGAAACAATAATCAAAGGAGCAGCCAAATGAAAATAGCGTTACCGGTATCCGACAAAAAGCTCTGCCTGCACTTCGGGCACTGTGATACGTTTGAGATGTTCGATGTGGACGACCAGACTAAAAAAATTACCGCGCGGGTGACTTTCGAAGCTCCCCCGCATCAACCGGGCCTTCTCCCCCGCTGGCTCGCAGACAAGGGTGTAAAATGCGTCATTGCCGGAGGCATGGGCTCCAGGGCCATAGAAATTTTCAGGGAAAACGGCGTTGATGTCGTAACCGGTGCGCAGGCAGGGGAACCGGCGGCGATAGTAAAAGACTTTCTGGAAGGTCGCCTTGTTACCGGCGGTAACGTCTGCGATCATTGACGCGGCTATGAATGAAACGACGGTTGAGCTGACAGTTGGACCAGGCTGCTGCATCGAATGTGCGGCAAAACGCGAATACAACCGTATGGTGCTGCGCATCATGACGTCAGATGAACCACCCGCACAAGACGCCGAATCCCGGCTCGAGCTCCTGGTGGAGTTCCTGGAAACAGCGGATTTCCCCCTGCTGCGCGGCTCAAATGAAATCTTTGACGGCACCAGGGAGGCCCTCTGCCTGTTGGGCAGAAGCACTGATGGCAAGCCGTTTGTATCAGTGACGGGCAGATGAAAACATGATGACGAGAGGATAGGCGATCCCGACTTATGGCTATCAATGCAATTTGTGCGTGGGCCCTTGCCATTCACAGTACCGTGAAGCAGGAAGAGGCGATGCTGTTGTCTCTGCATGGAGATACCTTCAGACGATATTGCGCAAGAGTGCCGCGCTACCTTGTATTCTGAGGCTTCATAGAAGTGGCGTTCCAACACCGCCTTGCGGTGAATAATATATTTCAGGAGGCGCCTATGCCGGAAGAATTCAAGCCCGGTTGTGCACGGCCCACTGGAGGGCCGGTCGGCGAAAAACCTGCCGTTGCAGCGGACGAATCGATTACTGTTATGAAGGAGGAGGTAAAACCCATGATCCAGGTCGGGAAAAAAGCGCCTGATTTTACCGCGCCAGCGTATCTGCAGGGAAAATTCGCAAACGTCAGGCTTTCGGAATATCTCGGGAAGTGGACCCTGCTCTGCTTCTATCCAGGGGATTTCACCTTCGTTTGAGCTACCGAAATTTCGGCGGTCGCCGAAAAATATCCCGAGTTTCAGAAACTCGGCGTGCAGATCCTCTCAATGAGCATAGACAGCGTGTTCGTTCACAAGATGTGGAATGACAATGAGCTTTCAAAAATGGTAAAGGGCGGCGTGCCCTTCCCCATGCTGTCGGACGCCGGAGGCAGGGTCGGGACCGCATACGGCATCTACGACTCTGACGCAGGCGTTGAGACGCGGGGAAGG
>JAKJGD010000260.1 GCA_022704585.1 Spirochaetota bacterium
CTCCGGCATCGAATCTGCCCGCTCCGTCGCCGAATCCCTCGGCATACCCTTCCACGTCGCCGACTTACAGGCGGAATTCTCAAGCCTGATCGTGGAGCCGTTCTGTGAAGAATATCTCCGCGGCAGGACGCCGAACCCGTGCGTCCGCTGCAATGCCATGATCAAGTTCGACCTCCTTCTCAGGCGCGCCCGCGAGCTTGGGTGCGAAAAAATCGCCACCGGGCATTACGCGGCGATCGGCAGGGCTGAAAACGGCAGATACTTCGTCACCCGCGGCGGTGAGACCATTAAGGACCAGTCCTATTTCCTGTTCATGCTCTCCCAGGAAGCTTTGTCGGACATCCTCTTCCCCCTCGGCGGCTTCACGAAGGCCGCGGTCCGGGAGATGGCAAAGGCGCGCGGCCTCGCGGTGGCAGAGAGGCCGGAGAGCCAGGAGATATGCTTTATACCTGACAACCGTTACGCCGAATTCATTGAGCGCAGCCAGCGCGCACTGCCCGGACCGGGCGATATCACCGACAGCGCGGGTACCGTCATCGGGAAACACCGGGGTATACACCGGTACACCATCGGACAGCGCCGGGGCCTCGGCATCGCGTCGCCGCGACCGCTCTATGTAACCGCTATAGACGCACCTTCCAACCGGATCATCGCCGGACAACGGGAAGAGCTTTATGCCGGCGCGCTGGTGGCAGTCGGCATAAATTACATGAAAGAAACGGCGCTTGACGGCCTGCGTGTCCTTGCCAAGACCAGGTCCACGCAGCCGCCCGTTGATGCTCATCTGTCAGCGGATGGCGCATCCATCGTGGTAACCTTCACGGAGCCCCAGGCGGGCATATCGCCCGGTCAGGCCGTGGTATTCTATAATGACAGAATGGAAGTCCTTGCCGGAGGCATCATAGAGCGCAGCTTACCTGTCGGCACGGGACCAAAGGAGACAAGCAATGCATAAACTGATTATTATTTCCTCACTGGTCACCCTGCCGGTTCTCTGCGCCTCCTGCGCGGGTAGCAAGCTTTACACGAACCACCTGATCAGGGAAGGCGCGCCCGCCAAAAACGCGGTAACCGTCACCTGGCTCGGCACGGCGGGAATTCTCGTGTCTGACGGCAGGACGGGCATCCTGATAGACCCCTATGTCAGCAGGTTCAGCATGGGAAAGGTATTTTTCGGGAGCAAACTGAAGCCGGACATGGGTAAGATACAGCAGACCGTCGACAGGCTCGGGAAAAAGAACATCAGTCTCATAGTGGTGAGCCACACCCACTTCGACCATGCGGCCGACGCGCCCTATTTTGCCGGGATTACCGGAGCGCCTGTCGCCGGCACCGAAAGCACCCTTAATGTATGCCGGGGCGCCGGCCTGCCCGAAGAGCAGATGATGCTGGTCGCAAATGGTCAGACCATGAAAGTGGGCGCGTTCACCATACGTTTCATCGAGAGTAAACACGGACCGGCGTTGTTCGGCAGGGTGCCGTACCCGGGGACCATCGATGCGCCGCTTGCACAGCCGGCCAGGGCCTCCGCGTACAGGCTGGGGGGCGTGTTCGCCATCGTTATAAGCCACCCGTCAGGGACTCTCGTACACCACGGGAGCGCCGGCTTTGCCCCCAAGATGTATGACGGGATTTCGGCGGACACGATCTTCCTGGGCATAGCCGGCCGGGGCGACACCGAAGAATACCTTGCGGAAACCGCTTTGAAGCTGAAGGTCCGGACCCTGGTGCCTGTTCACTTCGACAATTTTTTCAAACCGTTAAGGGGCGGCCTGCCGATCCTTCCGAACCAGCACATAGGAGAATTCTTTGAAAAAGCGGACGCGCACGGATCTTCGTTCACCGTAAAAACACCGCCGCTCGGCGAGCCGTTCCCGGCCTTCTGGCGATAAGGCCGGGAGCATCTTACAGGTTCACCTGCTTCCCGTTCGCTCAATTAATAACAATCTCTCACGCTTCCGGAGCCGCACTACAGCTCACTGAGCGGCTCCGGCAGACCGCCAGATTTTGTCTTCCTTGTGCACTCACCCGATGATTGTGCAGAATCCGAAGCTGCCATGTTATGATACAATACCGTGCAGATTTCCTTGATGCACCAGCCCCGGACTGGATCACATTCAATGAAACGGGAGGGAATGAGCTTCGGGGGTTTGCCAGGGCCGGAGAGGCTTCAATTCTTGTTTTTCTTACAGGAACACTTCTAAGGTATTTACTCGGGCTTCTTCCTGCCGGCGTGAGGGTGGAACGTCTGGAACACCTTCTTCAGCCGCTCCTTGGTGGTATGGGTGTATACCTGGGTCGTTGAGAGGTTCTTGTGCCCCAGCATCTCCTGGACGGCGCGGATGTCAGCCCCCCTGTCGAGCAGCTCGGTCGCGAAGCTGTGCCTGAGGGTATGCGGAGACACCCGGTCCATGAGTCCTGCGGCCTTTGCCCTCTTCACCACGATATCGTACACCGCGCGTGACGTGATACGCCGCCCCCTGTTGTTAACGAAGAGGGGTCCGCCGGCAGACCCGAATTTTTTTTGCCGTTCGAGGAGATATGCCCGGATCATCCGTACCGTGCCGTCGGTGAGAAAGACGATTCTTTCGACGGAGCCCTTTCCCATGACCCTGAGCCGTCCGCTTTCAAAATCGATGTCCACGACATCGGCGGTACAGAGTTCGGAGACGCGCGCGCCGGTGGAATAGAAGGCCTCAAGGATGGCCCGGTCACGGTGATCGATGAATGTTTCCACGGGAAAATCGACGACCGATTCCACCTGGTTGAGATGCAGGAACCTGGGGAGACGCGATTCCTTTTTGGGGTACCCGACTTTTTCAGCGGGATTTTTCAGGATGTATTCCCTGTTATAAAGGAAATTGAAGAATGATTTCAGCGAGGCAATCTTCCGCTCTATGCTCGATCTCTTGAGGCCGCTATCGTAGGAATACTCGATAAAGGCTGTTATGTCGTCGCCCGTAATGGAGGAGACGACAGCATCGTCGTTTTCTATCCGCGCCCGGACCTCATACCTGTCCAGCGAGCCGTCGCCCTCGCCGCAGAGGAACCGGTTGAACTGCAGCAGGTCCCTGCTGTACGCTTCCACCGTCCGGGGCGAGGCGTTGTGCTCGATCCTCAGGTATGCCATGAATTGGTCTATTTCGGGATTCATGCCTCCTACTGCTCGGCGCCATTGCCGTTCTGCCCGCCGCTTGCCTCGGCCTGGATCGTTTCATCAAGAAGCTCGACCTGGTAGCCGCATGTTTCTTTCTGGCAGATGAGCTTTTCGCCCTTCCCTTTTATCGGTTTTCTGAACAGGAGGCTCCCGCAGCGCGGGCAGGCCTTGTCAGACGGATTGTCTCTGGTGAAGAATTCGCAGGTGGGATAATTGGTGCAGGCATAAAACGCACCGCCCCTGCCTTTCCGCGACGACCGCTTGATCACGTCGCCATTCTCGCACCGCGGGCACTTGCCCAGCGGAAGGGGCTTGGAGTTGCGGCATTCCGGGAACCCGGGGCAGGCCAGAAAAAAGCCGAACTTGCCCAGCTTCTTGACCATCTTGCGGCCGCACTGTTCGCAGATGATATCGGTCTCCACGTCGAGGATACCCTTCATCTCCTCTATGTTGCTCTCCGCCTGGTCTATAATATGCTTGAAGGGCCCGTAAAACTCGGTGAGCATTTTCACCCAGTCCGTTTTCGCGTCCTCAATGTGGTCGAGATTATTCTCCATGTTTGCGGTAAAATCTATTGAGACCAGCGGCGCGAAATGCTTCTCCAGAATGTCGTCGACCAGCTTGCCCAGTACCGTGGGAACGAGCTGCTTCCCCGACCGGGTGACATAGTAGCGCTTGACCAGGGTGTTGATCGTCGGCGCGTAGGTGGACGGCCTGCCGATACCCGACTCCTCCAGGAACTTGACCAGCGATGCGTCGTTATAACGCGGCGGCGGCGTGGTAAAGTGCTGTTCCGGAAAGAACTCCGCCACGTTCACGGTGTCGCCGACGTTCAGGTGCGGCAGGGACGCGCGATCGGTCTTGTCCGACTTGTCGACCGCCGTGAACCCTTTAAACAGGACCCTGCTCCCGTTCGCGCGGAACAGGTAATCCCCCGCTTCGAGCGAGGCGGTGGTTACTTCCGACACCTCGGCGTTCATCTGGGAAGCAACGAAGCGCTTCCATATGAGGTCGTAGAGCTTGTACTGGTCCCGGGACAGGTCGCCCTTCAGGGATTCGGGCGTCCGGAGAACATCAGTCGGGCGAATCGCTTCGTGGGCGTCCTGCGCCCCCTTCTTGTTGCTGTAATAATTGGCTTTTTCCGGAAGGTAATCGCCCTTGAAATTCTGCTCGATATACTGGCGGACAGCGCTGAGCGCCGATTCGGATACCCGCGTTGAATCCGTTCTCATGTAGGTTATGAGACCGGTCGGACCCTCACCGGTG
>JAKJGD010000261.1 GCA_022704585.1 Spirochaetota bacterium
AGGCGAAGGCGTTCGCGTTGGTGTCGCACACGCCCGGCGTGTCGGTGACGATCATGTCAATCTCTGCGCCATTGCCCGCCAGGTACGCCCCCAGGGAGCCGCGCTGCGACGAGCAGGAGGTCTCGGTGTAGCCGACCTCGTTGCAGAAGTCCAGGTGCTCGGTGGTTCCCCGCTTGCTGGTCAGGGTCTGCATGACGGAGAGTATCTCGAGGCACACGGGCACGATGTCCATGGCGTACAGGATCGCCGGCGAGAAGCAGAACGTTGTTATGGCCGTCTTGAAGCCCTTCTCCCGCGAGTGCACCAGGTTGTCCAGGTACGCGGCGCAGCACTCGATGAACTTCTGTCCCGGATCTCCGGTCGCGAGCATCGGCTCGATCACTCCCCGGTAATAGGGCATGTAACCCAGGCTCGTGCTGTACTCTTTCGGGAAGCCCTTCTTGATTTTTGCCCCGGCATCAAACATGGTCCAGAGCATCCAGTCAAACTTGTATTCACGCGTTTCTTTTCTCATCGATCAAGCCTCCTATCCGATTCGTTCCAGGAACGCGTCGATGCGCATTCTCATCCGGCCCGACTCCACGATAGGACCGTACTCGCGCTCCAGGCGCATGCAGGGTATCCCCGCCTTTTCAAGGTCCCGTTCGAACAGCCCGTTCTCGGAGCCGTGCAGGTCGCAGAAACGTATGTTCTGCAGTATGACTCCCTGGACCCGCGCCTTCTCGGCTTTTTCCTTCAGCCTGTTCAGCCGCTCGCGGTACTCGCCGTACATGCGCGGGCAATCGTTGTGCGCCAGTGAACGCTTCGCCAGCTCCTCGACCGGGTCCCCGTCCTCGCGCACGAGGTTCGAGTAGAAGCGCGTGCCGAAGCAGAGGTTGTCCGCCACCACCAGGGCGCGGTCGCCCTCGATCAGGCGGACCAGCTCCACGTCGTCGCTGGCGCTGCCGACAAGCATCAGGCGCGCGCGGCCGTTCAGCTTATCGCCGCCCTTTTCCAGCCCGCCAACCAGCTCCCCGAGCAGCCTGTTGTAATCGTCACGCGGCATGGTGGTGCCGGCCAGGATCACGGCGAGGGAGTCCGTCCCGGAAATGGGAGGCCCGGCCTGCGACCTGATCGCATCGAACCGCTCCAGCAGGAGCCGCGTTTTGTTGTGAACCCGGATCGCCTCCGCCAGCTTTTCGTTCGTGATTGTTACGTGGAAATGACGCTCCACCTCTTCGATCAGCCGCCGTGTCTCTTCGATGAACCACGTGATGCTGTAGTCGGTGAACTTGTGCGGCACGCCGAAATGAAAGTGAAATGCGGGCATGTGCGCGCCGGCGTCGTCGCCCATCTTCCGCCAGCACTCGTCGAGCCGCCGCATGGAATCGCACCCGGGCGTTATGATGACGCCGTCGAGAAAATCGAAATCCCCCTGCCCGGCCAGCTGCAGCATGCACTTGGGCAGCGAGCAGATAAAGGGCCCGAAGTAGGTGTCCCCGATCGTCATCGCCTCGGCGCCGAAACCGCGGACCCGGTAGGGCAGGATTCCCGCCGCGTAAAATATCTCGTCCGGGACGTAGGAGCAGGTGTATCCCACGACCCTGCCGCCGCCGTCCTTCCATTTTTTCACGTACTTGTTATTGAGGACCGCCGACGCTTCCCTGAATTCTTCTTTCATATCGCCACCTCTTTGCCCAGCAGAGTTTTTCTGAGCAGCGCGAGCGCGTCTTCGAGCTCGCCCGGATCGTCATACTGGTCGGGCGACAGGAGCTCGGCCGCGCCGCGTATGATCGGCGGCAGCACTTCCGCGGCGACCGGCTTTATGGAGCGGACCACGTCGTTGGTGAGCCACCGGGCGGTCTCCCCGATCTCATCCGCGTCGAGGGAGTTCATTATCTGGGTCAGGGTGGTCCGTATGATGCCCGGCGTGCGCTTCCGCACCTTGTTGAAGAGCGCCGACAGCCGGCTCACGGTGTCGGCCAGCTGCTGCGCATCGATCTCGCGCATCCCGCGGGCGAACTCCTCGGCAATCTCGTCGTCCGTAAAGAGCGTCTCGAACGCGTCCGCCTTGTGGCTCCAGCTCCTCATGACCCTCACCAGGGCGGTGAAGTGTCCCTGAAAAAACTCCCGCGCCAGGACCGGGTTGTGCCCGAGCAGGTTGATCAGGGTGACCAGCGTCAGCTCCCGGATCTCGGCAAGGAGCGCGCGCGCCTTCAATAATAGATTTACGTCGACCGCGCCCATGGCGCCGGAGATCAGCCGGGACACCTCGACCGTGAACTGGGGCTTGCCCTGCTCGCCGATCAGCGTGCTCCCGGTGTGCACCTTCCTCACCAGCTCGCTCAGCTCGTTGACGACGCCCCCGAACCGGGGGCCGTCTATCTCGTGCACGAGCGAGAGAACGACGTCCGACAGGAGGTCGGGCGCCAGCCCGTTTATCGGCGCGAGCGTTTCCCGCAGTGAATCAACGGCTATGTTGACCAGGGAGGGAATCACGCCCAGGATGCAGACCGTTTTTGCAGGATACTCCCAGAGCTCACGGTTTACCATCCGCACGGTCTCAACGATGTCGGCGGCCGAGTTGTCGACAAGCTCCTTCAATTCGCCGAAATCCGTCCTTTCCAGGAACGCGACGAAGGCCGGCCGCATGGTCTCGGCAAAGTAACGGGGGTTGTGCGCGTGCACTTCGTTGATGATCCGCGCCAGGGAGGTAAGCACGCTCCCGGACCCTGCCGGCGCCGGAGCGGCCAGCAGGCTGCCGATAAAGGAGCACTTCTCCCCGGTGGGGAGCGCCTCGATACCGCGCGCCAGCGAAACGGCCGCCTCCGATGCCCCGTCAAGAAGCGCGGGAAGCTCCCGGCCCAGGCGCCTGATGAATTCCGGATCCCCGAGCAGGGACGGCAGGTCCCGTGCATTGTTCGACCGGGCGTTCCTGATGAATCCGCCGGCGACGATCTTTCCGATTACCCGCGCCATGATTTTCTTTATCGGATTCTTACCGGCCCACTGGCCGATAACGTCCGGCACCATGCTCCCGATAAGCCGGTTGGCGCTGCTGGTTTTCAGCACCTCGCCCAGCAGTCCTGACAGGGCGGCACCGCTCTCAACGACCGCTCCGGCAGCGGGCATGTCAACATCGGTTCTATTCATGTTCCCTTCCCCCTCGCAGATATGGATGTTCCGGTGCGATGCCGCGGTGCGGCGGCACTGTTATCCGGCAGTCCTTCCCTTTCGTCCGTTCGGCACGGGCGCCGCGGACGCCCTGTCCAGCTTTTCCGCGTACGCGATGAACATGTCGATGAACAGCTCCAGCTGTTTCCCGAATGCATCGGTCCCCGGAAAAACCAGCTCATAATAGAAGAGTCCGATCATGTGCACGTAGATATACCGCGCGAGCTCCTCCGGGACGCCGAGGTTCTCCGCCATCGCGTCTATGTAATACTGGACGTACTCCCGCTTGACTATATCCTTGTCCTGTCCCGTGTAATTCCTGATAAAATCGATGGCCAGCAGGATGATGCTCTGGTAATAGCCGCGGTTGGCGGACCAGTGATCCCCATAGACGGTGAGCCGCTCCCTGGCGCCGGACGAATCGTCGACTTTCGCGAGCACGGTCGCGACGTCGGTCTGGCTTAAATGCTCTGCCATGTGGGCGAAAATCGCCTCCTTGTTCGGGAAGTAATGGTAGAGCGATCCAGTTGAGACGCCGAGCTCTTTCGATATCTCGCGCATGGTCACGTTCGCGTAGCCCTTCTTGCTGAAAAGGTCCATGCACTTGTCAGCAAGCTCCTTGCGGTATTTGTCATGATCTACAATTTTTGGCATAACCTGATGCTTCCTTGTATCGTTTTCCGTTCCGCAGGCGACGCCGCGTCCGCCGCTCGTACTGGCGGGCACGGCACTGCGCGGCCGGTGCGGCTGTCAGTTCCTCAGTTTCTCCTTGATTCTTTTCGCGATCCTTGCCGGCACTGACTGCTTGCCCGAAAGCAGGTGCTTCGCAAGACGCTTGCCCAGGCAGATGATCGTCAGCGCGGGCGGCAGTCCCCACGGCTCGGGTATGACCGAGCAGTCGCATACGAAAAGGTTTTCGTATTTTTTCACTTTGAGGTCCGGGTCCAGTATCTGGCCGATTTTCACCGTTCCGCCCGGATGCGCGGCCAGGTACCAGGTCTTGTAGATGCCCTTCGCGCCGGCTTTCTCGAGGATTTTCTTCGCGATATCATACCCCTTCATGAGCTTCGCTCTGTCGGCGGGCATGAGTTTCTTCCGCACGCCGCCGCTGTCGGTAAGTCTCCCGGACAGGTCGTCGCGCACTTTTATCATGATGCGCAGGGTCTTGCGCGCCTCGAAGAGCCTCCAGAAACGGAACACCTGGGCGGTGAACATCTGGTCGAGCGGCCAGGGTATCGCCATGTCGGTCATTACGATGCCGTCCTT
>JAKJGD010000262.1 GCA_022704585.1 Spirochaetota bacterium
CTTCACGGGGTTTTAAAATAACCATGCCTGCGGCCGGGCCGGGGCCATGCGGTACCGGCCTGCCTGACAGCGCAATGCAAAACCCGGTACAACCGGGTTTTATTGTTTGACAAAATTAGGAAAAGCCACAGTTCATTACCTGCCATGATGAAATCCCGAAAACAAGCACTCCTGTCCCGGGCCGCCGTGATGCTCTCGGCCCCGGCGCTGCTGGCGCACGCGCTGTTCATGCCGGCCGTACTCCGCGCCCAAGAAAACGGCTCCACCAGGAGCATGTCCGGCCTTGTCGACGGCGTCATGGACGAGACGGATAAAGGGAAAAAGCAGGAGTATATTAAAAAGCTGCGCACCATGCCTGCTAACGAGGTGGCCGAGTACTGGCTTGAACGCCTTGACGGCACGTACCGCACTGCGGAGAAAGTCAGGATTATCGAAGAGATGTCCGAATACGCGGACAAACGGTTCGTCCTTCCCCTTGCAAACTACCTCGTCAATCCTCACCAGGCCCTCAGGAAGGCGGCGGCCCGCAGTCTGAAAAAGATCGGGGACGACCGTCTTTACCCGGTGATCCTGAAGATGGTCAGCAGCGAAACTCCCGTGCACCGGATCTATTTCATCGAGGCGATGAATTACCTCTACGACCAGCGGTTCTACCCGCTCCTGGCCGGGCTCATGCGGGACGAAAACAAGTCGATCAGGATCTATGTCATAAACTGCATGAAAGAGAACAGGATCGCCGAGTCCCTGGGCGTTATCCGGGGGAGCGCCCTGAGCGACAGGAACGACGAGGTCCGAATCGCGGCGATCGAGGCCATAGGCTCGCTGCGCGACGGCAACGGCCTGAGCGTTCTGCACGTGACGCTGAACGACAAGAACCGCGACGTCCGCTGCGAAAGCGCGCGCTCGATTCGCCTGATAGGCTCGCTGGCGTCGGTGAACCCCCTGTCGTACCGGCTGCTGCCGGAGGACGACAACGAGATCAAGGACATCATGCTCGAGACCCTTTCCGTGCTGAGGCGCGTCGGCGACGTGCGCGGCCTGGAGAAGATACTGACGACCGACGGCAATGTTTCACTGAGGATCAAGGCCGGCCACGTCCTCTCCTTTTCCGGGAGCCTGCAGGGACAGGCCGCTCTCCAGCAGGGGCTCCGCGATAAAGATTACCGCGTTCGCGCCGAGGTGTGCAATTCGCTCGGGTATTACCGGAACCGCCAGGCCCTGGCGAGCCTGTTCGAAATCCTTGCCGCCGAGAACAATTTCTACATAAAAACTGCCGCGCTCAATTCCGTGAGGCGGATCAACGACAAGAGCTCCCTGATGGGCATCTTTGACCTGTACACGGTGGAGAGGGACCCGCTCTTCAAGGAGCTCCTGAGGGACGCCGTCCGGGAGTATATCAAGCGTTTTATCTGAGGAGGCGCGCCGACCGATGGCAATGTCCGATGATGAAATCGACCGCTTAATCGGGAAGTTGAAGCAGAAGTACCAGGAGTATTCCGCGAAGAACCCCACCTGGTTCAATTATGACGCATTCCGGGACCGGCTCCTCGTGGCCGTCAGGAACAGGATGAACCGCGAAGCCTTCATCCTCGCCGAGATTGCGAATTTCGAAAAGGTCAGGGAAAAGTACGAGAAGAAAAAGAACGAAACGTCTTTCTCCGATCAGGTCGACCGTATCATCGACGAGCAGACGGCACGAATTAAAAAGTACCCGGAGCTCCGGTTCCATCCACGGGCCGGCATGGAGATCGCGCACCTGTACGGCGCGTTGTCCGGGTTTGCGCTGAATTACTTCTCCGTGCTGTTCGCGGTCGTGGAGGACAAGGAACTGAAAGACAGGCTCCTCTCGTTCCAGGACCGGCTCGGCGTGCTGGCCGTCCCCCGCGGCTCGCTCCCCTCCCGGAGGATCGAGGACCACCTGATGAAGCTCCGCCTCCCCAACGTCCAGGAGATCGACCTGGAGCGGGACAAGAACGAGTATCTCAAGGAGTCCGCCTTCCTGCTCCACGATATCATTGACTTTTGCGACGGCATGATCGACGCCCGGAACCCGGAATGGGAAAACCCCCTCAGGATGAACAAGCTCTTCCTCGAAGATCGGCGGAAAAACAGGGTGACCGACCTCTTCACCGGACTGACCGGCTACGGCGCCGTCATGAAAGTCCGTGATTATGCGGCAGGAATCATCGAGGATTTCCGCCTGACCGCCTTCAGAAGGCAGGGGTGATCGTGCCGGGGACACGACGGGTGGCGCAGCCATGATTACATCGTACACGGCCGGCGAATTCCGCGAGCGCTTCGCATACAACGAGCGGCGGAGACACCTCTGCGACCTTCTCCTGGAAGAGCTGGAGCTCATCAGGAGCCAGTGCTCCATCGTGCGGGTCCTGGTCTTCGGCAGCTACATCACGGACAAGGAGGAGCCGCGCGACATCGACCTGCTCCTCTCCCTCATCGCCGGCAAGGAGTGCGTGTACGAGGTGTGGACGAAGGGGCTCCGCCTCAACCACCCGGACGAGGTCGACGTCCACTATTACAAGACGCAGCTCTACATCAAGGACGGGGAGGGCCTGCTCGCCCACTTCAACGCAAACCCGAAAAACGAGCTCTACGGCATTTCAATACACGTGGCCGCGGAGATAACGGAATTCTGAACCACGCGGAGGATCTATATGAGCCAGGAAAAGATGATTGTTGAAAAAAGGGGCGCTGTGCTGCTGATCGGCTTCAACCGGCCGGAGAAGCGCAACGCGTTCGATGTGGACATGTACTTCATCCTTGCCGAAGCATTCGGAAGGCTGCAGGCGGACCCGGACCTGCGCTGCGGCCTGGTGTACTCGGTCGGACCGCACTCCACCAGCGGTCTCGACCTGGCGAAGTGGGCCGCCATATTCGCGAAGGGCGAGCCACCGCAGCTGCCTGACGGCTCCGTCGAGCCGTTCGGATGGAACGAAGACCGGCGGCTGGGCAAGCCGGTGGTCATGGCCGCGCAGGGGATCTGCTACACCGTGGGCCTTGAGCTCATGCTGGCCTGCGACATCCGCGTTGCAGCCTCGGACGCCCGCTTCGCGCAGATCGAGATCAAGCGGGGCATCTTCCCTGTCGGCGGCGCCACGGTCAGGCTGATGAACGAGATCGGCTGGGGCAATGCCATGCGCTACCTTCTCACCGGGGACGAGATCACCGCGCCGGAGGCCCTGCGCATGGGTTTGGTCCAGGAAGTGGTCGAGCCGGGCCGGCAGTTCGACCGCGCCCTGGAGCTGGCGGAGCGGGTCACGAAACAGGCGCCGCTGGGAGTCAGTGCGACCCTGGCGTCTGCGCGAACGGCGCGCATCGACGGGGACCGGGTCGCCATGGCCCGGCTCATCACCGACCTGCTGCCGATCATGAAAAGCGAGGACGCGGCAGAGGGACTGAAGGCCTTCCTGGAGCGGCGGGAGGCCGATTTCAAGGGCCGGTAGGGCCTGTCCGGGGCGAAAAATTCGCTGCCGGCGTGGAACTGCATGGAACCTTTTTCCCCGGCGGGGGGTCTTACTGGTTAAACGGATGCAGCAGGCATTCGTAAAAGGAGGAACTATGAGACGTATCGTATTAGGCGCAATCGCCGCAGCGGCTGCGATGCTGATCGCCCAGACTTCGGTCTACGCGAAGGAGGGCGGGAAAATGCATGGGAACAAAAAGGCATCCGGCCAGGAGTGCATGATGAAGCACGGGGACCGGATGGGCCCCGGCGGACCGATGTTCGGCGACCCGGAGCGTATGAAAAAAGACCTCGGGCTGACCGATGAGCAGGTGAAGAAGATCGCCGGTATCAACAATGAGCATAAGAAAAAGATGCTCGAGTTCAGGGAAAAAATTGCTCCCCGGGAGATCCAGCTTGAGCGGCTGCTCCTTGAAGATGCCGTTGACCTGGCAAAGGTGAGATCGCTTCTCAGGGAGATCTCCGACCTGAAGGTCGAGATACAGATGCTCAGGATCCAGCACCGCCTGGATATTGAGAAAGTGCTGACCGTGGAGCAGAAGGCGAAAATGAAACAGCACCGGAAGCACATGATGGGAAAGAAAGGCCACGGCCCTGATAGGCGCGGCCCCGCGGGACCTCCGGATCGCGATTAGCGCGGGAAGCGCGGACCGGCTCGCATGACCGAGATTGAATTCACTGCCATAGTCGGCAGGACCAAGAAGACCGTGCTGTCAGCCGTGCGGAAGCACCTGGCGGCACGGTTTTTCCACGCGATTGACGACGTGGTGCAGGAGACATACCTGCGCGGTTACCGCCACCTCGCGGGCGGGAAGTTCAGGAACGAGTCGTCGCTCGAGACGTGGCTCTACGCCATCGCCCGGAACGAGTCGCTGCGCATGAACAACCGGCTTGCGCGGGAGGAAGCGAAGGCCGTGAAGGAAGCGGACCGGT
>JAKJGD010000002.1 GCA_022704585.1 Spirochaetota bacterium
TCCCGCATGGCCGATCCATTCCCCTGGCACTCCGCCAGCGTCAACAAATGAAATCTCGCAGGTTTTCGGAACGCGGAGAAACATGCCGGCGAACATGTCACCGGCCCGGTTGACGGATTTGTATTGTTTAGCAATGTTGAGTCGGTTCGCAAGGGTTCTGACGATGAGCTTGATCATCGTATTTCGTATCATATGGTCACTCCCCCCAAATCGTCATATCAGGGTATGTACTGCCCGACGAACAGCCCGATATCGCGTATGGCATTGCGCGCCTCTTTCAGCGTAAATGCGAGGGCCTGGAACACGTGGATCATGCCGGGCCAGACGGTAATGTCTGTCTTTACGCCTTCAGCTGCCGCCTTTTCCGCGACGCGGCGGGAATCATCCAGTAGCAGTTCGCCTGAGCCGACCTGTATCAGCAAGGGGGGGAGTCCCTTAAAACTGCCAAAGAGCGGCGAGACCGCCGGCTTGGCCAGGTCGCAATACGGTGCGTAGAGAAGGGCGGTATACACGATTGCTTCACGTGTAAAGAGCGGGTCTCTCCATCTGTTTTTCCGCATGGAATCGCCGGAGCCGGTAAGATCGGACCATGGGGAGAGGCACACGGCGCAGGCCGGCAGGGGGATTTTTTTGTCGCGCAGCTGCTGGAGCAAAACCAGGGCGAGGCCCCCGCCCGCCGAATCGCCCATGACAGCAACCCGCGACGGTTTCACTCCGCTCTTGAGAAGCCACCGGTATGATTTGACAGCATCTTCCACTGCGGCCGGATGCGGGTTTTCCGGTGCCAGGCGGTAGTCAGGGACCAGGACGCGCGCGCCGCATGTCCGGGCCAGGCGGCACATGAGATCGCGGTGGGTCCGGGGCGAACAGATACTATAGCCGCCGCCGTGGAGATAGAAGATAACCCGTTTATTGTCCGATCCCTGCCAGGAGACCCACTCCGCCTGAATGCCTCCCGCGTTCACAGGGGTAATCTCGCATCTGTCAGGCAGGCGCATATAGCGAGCCACAATTTTTTCAGCGCCTTTCCTGATCGCAATCGGCCGGGTATAGTCGACAGTGCTGCGTCTCGAACGTATGATGAGCTTGATAAAAAAATTACGAATCATGGCACGGTATCCTGGTCCTGGTATCAGAAAACGGCAACGCAGCGTGGCGCGGCGTTGCCGGGATGTACAAAATATTAAGCAATCAAAGGGTTAACTCTTCACTGCCTGGTGTAGGTTATGCCGTCGAGCGTCATAACCCACGCCCCCTGTACCTGTTTGGGGGCCTTTGTGATCTTCATGGTCTTTGAGATCGGTCCCATCCCGATGGTGATGCTATCCGCGGTAATTGTGGCTTTCCCGCCCGTGACCGTGGTGTTCGAAGATTTCAAGTCACCGCCTCCGTCGAGATAGATGGCAACAAACGTGCCGTCGGCAGCCACCCATTTGCCGGCAAAAGACTTCTGGTCATCAGCAAGGGGAATTTTTTTTACGCAGCCGATCGATAATGCGAAAAGAACCGATACAAAAATTACGAGAGCCTTTTTCATGAAAGCCTCCTGTTAGTTGTATTGGGATAGATGCTCCCTTGGCATGTGGGATCGCAGGGGGTCATTATTGATATTTTTTTCACCCAGGAAGATTATGTATAATTCTTCATTTTTCTGCTGTCAATGATAAATTTATAAGCGCAGTTGTTAAACTTGTTGTAAAACTTGATATAGGGACAGAATTATTGAATTGCTGGAAGCGGGCGGCTGCCGGAAGATGACCATATGCCGGTTTCCGTGGGTCCGGGGATTGCGCCTGTTATATCATCGGGATGTATCGTGAGATGGAGGCAAGAATGACGAAGTTTATGGTAATCGTATATGGTGCGTTCGTTGTTCTGATTGTGCTCCAGAGCGCGTTCTTCTCGGTATTATTGATACAGTATTCTGATTCAAAAACCTTCAGGCTCCTCATCGGCTTTATCGGGCTTGGCTGGCTGATCGTCATGCCGGTCATGGGCCTGGCGAAATTCGGCACGGGTGAGGCCGGGGGAGCGCGGCCCGTGCGCTCAATAGTAATGATTGTAATAATGCTCGTCATGCCCTGGATCCCGGTGATATCGGGCGGTTTTAAAAACGGGGCACTCAACGCGGTCGCGGTGCCGGTCGCGGCCCTGTCGCTCAGCGCGGCAATCGGCGGAAGCGCGATCAATACCATTACAATCTCTGCGGCAAACCCTGACGGCGTATCATGGAAAATGGGCGTGCTCCGCTGGTCCTTGTCGATTCTCCTCCTGTCCATGTCCCTGAACTTATTCTTTCCCGCGTTTGCCCGCCTGGCGGCCGCGCTCGCCCCGCGACTCGGCCTTGACGCCTCCCTGTTGATCGGATCGGCCGTGGCTGACAGGCTATGGGAAGCGATTTTCAGCTCCATCGGCAACATCTATGTCTGGATGCTTGATTTTTTCGTCACGCTCTGGGCGAGTATAAAATTCTACAGGGTTTTTTTCTCAAAAGATGGGATCTGACGCTCGCCGGATATCAGTAAATCCGGAATTCGTTTTTCTCGGTTGTTCCCGCGTCATCATTGGTCACGACCAGGCTCCATTTGCCCTTTGTGCGGCCGGTGATATCCAGAATGCAGGTGATGATTGTATTTCCCGTCAGCACTATGGACTGGCTATCAGCGACAATGTCGGCCTCGTTGTTGCGCTTCAGCTTTACATCAACGCCCGTCTTGAAATGGTCCCCGGTGATGGTGACCGTTATCGGCTGGTAGTTGGGTCCCTTCTTCGGCGTCATTGAATTAATCACCGGCGGGACCAGGTAGACGCCGGTAGAGACGAGTGAATCCCCGAGAAGTGCGGCCGGATCATACGCGTAAGCCGTAATGGTAATTGTTTCCGTGATTTTCAAGGAAACATCGGGCCCGCCCTCCATGCCGAAGACATAGGGATCGGAACCGACAGTACCGGTCACGGCAGTGTATTTTATATGTGAGCCCGGAGTAGTTGAAGAGATGGTAATCCACGGATCGTTTATGTATTTCCCCGGCCCGGGATTGAATCCCGGCGGGGCAACCAGCGAGTAATTAATGCTATACACTGCCTGTAGAATGGGGCTGTTGGCCAGCTGGGAAAGGCTGGGGGAGAGGGCCACTGCCCTGACCGTTGTCGTGCCCGGTCCTGTTACGGTGAACGGTCCGGCGTAATCGAATGCGGCCGGGTTAATCTCCGGGTCTGACAGATCCAGGGTGTACTTGATAGCCGCTCCCGCAGTCTGTGTTGACAGGGTTACAATGGTATCGGCGCTGTAGGTGCCGGCCGGCGGATCGATAGTCGGTGTGTAAGCCTGTATGGTATAACCGGCTGAAACTACAGATGATTCCTCGAACCCTGTCCGGTACGCCCTGGCCTTGATTTGATGAGGCGTATTAACATTTATATGCAGCGGCGCGGTATATTTTGTGCCTGACGACTGGGATGGATCTGACCCGTCAGTAGTGTAACGGATCGTGGCGCCGGGGTCCAGACAGGTGATGCTTACCACCTGTGGGCCTTCATATATGCCGCATGCAGGGGTAAAGACCGGGTCCTGGATGGTGGTGCCGGCTGAAACCGTGGTAAAATACCATATTTTTTCTGAAATCAGCCTGTTGCCAGCGATGTCGGTAATATCGGGCGTCAACAGCACGTTGTACTCGGTCAGGTTCGTAAGAAGGGCGCTTGGTGTGAAGACAATGGTACGAGTATCGGGAAAATCGGGATAAGAATAGTCGCCATCGACCGGTATAAACAGGGAATCGGCAACAATGAATGACGAGAGGGAGACGCTGGTTGAATCTATATTGGATGAGAAACTCGCTGTGATTGGTTCGTAAACCGGTACGTCAATTGTGCCGTTACGGGGATCGATCGATGTGACAAGCAGAATTCCGGGAATATCAGCGTATGACGCAGCGGCGCTCGGATTGGATGCCAGCCTTTTTCCACAGCTGACCGTTGTTGCCAGCGATATGAGTATTATTATTATTGATATGATGTTTTTTTTCATAACAATAGTTTCTTCTCGCTTAAAGAATAAAAAAACCTCACAGGTTGTTGGCCTGACAAGAACTACGTGTCTCTTTCCCGGTAACGCGCACTTCAAGTATGAAAGAAACTCAAGCGATCATGTGATATAAAAAAATATATCAGTTGATGAAGAAATAAACAAACATTATGTTTCAAAAAAATAATTAATTTGACACGAACACAAATAAACCGGATGGGGCTCGAAACTGTTTAATGTTATGCTAATCATGTTGCGCGACGGCTGCAGCGCCGACCGCAGTCATGCTGCCGATGGTTAGAGGCGCGGAGCAGGTCGCGGTCCGGTCGCTCAGTGCCGCTATCGGCGGGAGCGCGCTCATTGCACTGCCGATCGCGCTGGCGTACACGGGGGCTGTGGGAGACGATCTTCCTCCTGATAGGCACTGGGTACATGTGGATGCATGACGTTGTCGCCGCGCCCTGCGTGAGCGTCACGTTCTACCGGGCGTTTTATTCGAAGGGGCGATGTGAGGGGACGCCTGGCTGTCATTGCAGTGCCGGCTGTTTCAGGTTTTACCGAGGTCTCGGGTGAACTAAAATCAAACCGTCCGGAATGGTTTCATGGCATACCATTCGGCAGCGTTTCAATTGTTGTAATCACTTTCGGTGAAGTCCCTTGGATAAAAAAGAAAAACCATCAAGACCTGCCCTTCGAGCTCGTGTACCGATAGGTAATTCACCTGCGTGTCCGTGTTGAACGGTATCGAGGTGATTTCCGGATGATCATCTCCCGGAGGGAGGGCTTCCCAGGTAAATCTGTTGGATACCTGGTCGTAGACGATATTAATTGTCCTTCCAACCGTGAGGGCCGTGCATGAGAAACATTCATGAGAGCTGCCGCTGTCCCAATCAGCAGTGTAAATGTACCAGTTAAAACCCTCCGTGCTGAACTTGGGCATGGAAAAAGTGCATCCTATGGGAGGGAAGAATTCCAGCAACCATGTTCCATCGTTGTAGGAATTATACCCGTCCAGGGCGGACGAAGGGTCATTATCGGTGCGCTTTGATATTATGGAACAGGAGGCCCCCACGCATGCCTGTATGTCCCAGTACATTTCGAGAAATTCGTCTTCATCATCATAATCATACAGGGGGCGAATTTGTTTCAGGGATATGCCTACACTAATTTCAGGAACGACACCGGTCCCCAGCACGGTGGCGTGATACACGGGCGAATCAGGATCATTGGTTTCCATGTCAATGCTTGCGGTTTTCTGGCCCGTCGACAGGGGATCGAAGCGCACGGCAAAGGTTGTGCTTTGGCCAGCATCGAGCGATGTTTCAAATCCAGCGGTATTAAGGTCGAAATCGGCCGCGCCTGTACCGCTCAAAACCGGAACGGTGATATTGAGCGGAAGGTCCCCGTCCCCGGAATTTCTCACGGTAAATACCCGGAACGCGCTTGCCTGTTTGCCTGTAACCGTGTTATAATCACCGTCTGCTCCCATGTCGAAGAAATCGTGCCCTTCGGGGGGAGGCTCCACGGTTATGCCGGGCTGCATGGAATGTCCCAAAAGGTCCAGGACATAAGCGGTCTCATCCGGGTCATTGCTGATGATGGTAATGGCCGATTGATGGGTGCCCGCGGTAATCGGATTGTAGTAAACTGTAAAATCGATGCTGTCATCCGGAAGCACAACCATGCCGGTGGGGGGGACCAGGGTAAAATTGTTCCCGTCTGCCAGGATAATGCTCGTTAGCTCCAGAATTCCCGTCCCGGTGTTCGTTATGCTGAAGGTCTTCCCTTCGCCCTGCGTGCCGTAATCCTGGCCTCCGAAATCGTGAATAAAACCGCTTGGCCTGCTCACGCCTGTATCCGCGTCAAGAAGATCGATTTCATAACTATACACTTCTTCAGCATAGCCGCAGAGGTTAAGGTCGAATGTGAGGTCTTCGCCTCCAGGCACATCGTTGTAGGTAATGGTGATCAGGTCAGTATAGGTGCCGGCATCATCCGGTTCAAATGTCACGTCTATGTAAACGCTGCCATTGACCGGTATCACGGTTTCAGAAACCGATCCTGACACCGAAAAGTTGTCCATATCACCGTGGGCAACGCTTTTTATTGAAAGCACTTCGGTGCCGATATTTTTCAGCGTGAACCTGCTCGTTGAGGGCCCCATGTTATAAAGGTAGTCATCGGGAACTGTCAGGAGTCCGAGCCGCACCGCGAGTATTCCGCGCATCACTTCCATTCGTTCACAAGCCACGGTTATGTTAAAGGGAGCATAATCATCACCCTCGTCATCTGCTGTTATGATGGAGACGGTCGCTGCCTTGTACCTGTCATATGGTTCTCCCTGAAAGGTTACCGAAAATGTCGTCGTGTCATTGTTGCTTGCGAGTCTCGTCGGAGTGAAGCCTGCTACCGTGAATCGGTCCGCGTACCAGCCTTTTATCGTTATTGATGTAACGTTCACCGGCACTGTACCGATGTTTGTTATGGTCAATGTTATGGTATTGGTGTCGTCGCTGTACGTGGTTCCCATCTCTATAAGCTCACCCGGTGAGACAGTATGTCCCTCGTACGTTACGGCGACCTCCGGCAAGGGCTTCGGCAGCAACAGGGCAACATACTGCTGCCGTAGTGAGGTAATGCTGGATGCCATCTCGTCCAGCATGCTCTCGCAGGACATAGCGCCGGAAAGAGCCAGGAGGAGGGCCAGTTGGGCCGAGATTTTTACTATGCGTTTCATGAACTGACTCCTTGTAGTCCGGTTGCCGGGGCGTCAGTGGGGGCGTCCTTATCGGATATATTATATTTTAAACCGCAAAGTGAAATTTGCCATCAGTGTAAAGTAATGCTTCGGCTTTTGTTCCAGGATCAGGGCATACGAGGCATCAAGTCCTGCCGAGAACATCTCTATCACCTGGAACTGGGCGCCCAGCCCGACGCCGATCAACGGCTCGATGCTATCGCTTTTCTTTTCGGCGAATGTCGTGTACAGGTCCGGTTTCACGACCTGCGAATTGAGCCAGACCATGCCGATCGAGAGCTTTGGCACCAGAGAAAAGAGGGGCGAGATCTCGAACTGGTACGCCGCGGCCGCCGCCACCGGCAGCATGTTAAGCGCGTAGGAGTTGTCCATCTTGCAGTTCATCCGCATGTACCCGATGTCCAGGCCGACGTACAGGTAATTTATCCAGAAGTTGCTGATCGCCGCGTTCACCGCAACTGCAGCTCCCGGCTCCATCAGGTTGCCGAAAGAGCCCACGGGCAGGATACATCCCAGCTGTGCCGTGATGCTGATCCTTCTCAGAAGCATGCTCACTGTGCGGCTTTCTGATTCAGCGCCGTCATCGTCAACGGCCCGTATCATGAAGTGGTTGTCGCGGTCAATCGGCACCTCCGGAACGATAACTTCGGCCCCGGGGATCTCCTCGATTTTTTCTATCGCGTATTGCTTCCTCTGGTACACGCGGTACCCGGTTATGGTGCCGTCCGGGTCGCTGCTCGGCTTCCATGCCAGCTTGATGTCGGCGCCCTCTTTTTTCTTGCTGATTATGGAATAGCGGGCGCTCGCTGGGACGCGGGGCGGCAGGTTGGTCCGTATCTGGATCTCGTTGCTTGGCACCGATTCGTTCCCGTCCGCGCCGATCGCGGTGACGATGAAGAAATAGGTTTTCTTGGTCGCCAGTCCCTTGGCGGTAAACCTGCGCTGTGTCGTTTTTCCCGCTGGTTTGTACTGGTCCTCCTTGCGCTCTTTTATGTACACCACGTATGAACGGGGAGTCTGGAAAGGCGCGAGCCAGGTAAGCCTGATCTCGCTCAGGTTCGGCCTTGCCTCGAGGCCCGTGGGATTTGTCCGGGTCATGAAGAGCACGTTGGAACGCTTGACCGTGAATTCCTCCGCCTTGTTGAGTTCTCTGCGGAAGGTGTAGGTTTCGCTGTCTTCGTCGACCTGGTAGGCCTCCAGCATCTCCCCGGTATTGAGCCGGATGAAGTGCTTGCCCATGTAAATGTCGGTGTAGAGGATCCGGATTATATTGTTACGGGTGAAGGCTTTCACGGTGCCGTTTTTCAGCTGCATGGTGACGACCGCTGCCGTGTCATTGATGATTTTACCCTGGTGGATCGAGCCGTCCCTGAGGAATACATATTCAGCATGGGCGCAGATGGCCCCGGCGAGGAGAATAATTAGAATAATTGCTGATTTGAAGAACGACATGGTCTGCCTCTTGGTGAACTTCATGCTCCGCATGATAGCGAAGGTTTTTTCCCAAATAGAGGTCCTATGGATAAATTTATTTCTTGATCCCGGTATATTTTATCTTGTTGACCGGGATTTCTATCCGCCCTTCCGGGGTTGAGATGACAAGGAACCTGTCGCCCCGGGAAACAATGATGCCCTCGTAAACCTTGCCGTTGTAGAGACGGATTACGTCTATGCGGTCATAGTTTTCCGATATCTTTTTCAGGCTCTGCGGAAAAAATTCATTTATCCTCTTGTCTATCTGCTTGATCTTCGGCTTTGCTTCCTCCCGGATCTTTTCGATCTTGACCTTGTCCTTTATTGCCGGTTTGGGAATGACCGGCTGGGCCGCAACTTTCTGGATATAGAATGATTCGACGGCGGAAATGGTGCGGGTGACGGGAGGTGCCTTCGGCTCCTCGGTAATTACCAGGGTGTTGTTTTTACGGACAATGGTGGTCTCTGTTTTTTCCTCGATTTTCTCTTTAACTTCGCCTTTCGGCCCGGTTTCGGCGCTGATTTTTTTAACCTCAACCGCTCCCTCGCCTACGGCCACGGTAGCGGCATTATTCTCGTAGAAGACAAGGAAGGTGGTGCCGCGCACCGACGCGGTGGCGGTTTTCGTCAGAATACGGAATTCCCGCTGTGCCTTGAGTTTGCCCAGCTTGTTCAGCAGCTTCCCGCTTTCAAGCTTCAGCTCGATATTCGCTGATTTCACCATGGAGACGAATGTCACACGGCTGTCAGAAAGAATATTTACAATAACGTCGTCACCCATCTGGATAACTGCTTCCGATTCCTTTCCGGTTGTTATTGTGTCGTTTTCGCATAGCACGTCGCCGATGGTGGCGCCTCGGGCAGGCAGACCCGCGCCGATGATCTTGACATCCCCGATGTGAAAGGTCACCAGTGATACCATGCTTCGGCTGTCCTGTAAACATGACAGGGGCGCCATTATTGAAAAAATAAAAATCAATGATAACAGCCTGGATGGGGTTGATTGTTTCGTTTTCATGATTGGTTTACCATATGTTACCGCACTTTAAAACCGGGGCATCAGTTTTCAAATATACAACCGGTACTGATGTCAGTACGAGTATTAACTATATTAGAGTTTGTTATGTGTCAATGATAAATTTATCGAAGGAATTATATGCAATTGATTCATGACCAGCGATTGAGCGACGATCATGCGGAATAAAAGTCCCGGTCGTATCCTTCCTTGCCGTTGTATTTCTCGGCCTGCTGCTTTGAGTAGCCAAGGTAGGCCATCTCGTTCACATCGAAGCCGGCGGACTTGAGAGAAGCAACCACGTCCTCCATGGAGGGCGGGCATCCGGTCACTTCGATCGGCTCTTTCACTGCGGCGTTCCCTTTGTTCGCCTTGATGATGCAGTTTCCCAGCATGATGGTCCTGTCGTAACCGGGCCGCGCCTGCATTTTTTTCCCATTGAGAATCTCGACTTTCGGAAGGGGCTGTCCCTTGAACGCGGACATGACCAGTATGTTCGCCATGTTCGCGAGCGGTGAGCACCCGGAGCAGAGCGTGCTGTCGTATTTCGGCAGGCCGGGGCCGGTGATGCCCATCTTGGCGAATGCGCCCGGACCGGTATTGTCCTCGGTCCAGAGCCAGTCCCACTTGAGCGGTTTCACGTGATCGGCGAGCGTCTCGCCCCGAACCTCGTACCCGTCCGGGTCGAGGGAACGGCCGGTCCTCTTCCCGTAATGGCCAAAGTGAACGATGTCGGCCGGGGCGTACCCTATG
Source organism: Spirochaetota bacterium (assembly GCA_022704585.1). The sequence continues at coordinate 10,027 of JAKJGD010000002.1, forward strand.
GACTGCGCCGCTACAAGGTCGGCACCCAGCGGGTCTGTTGATGCAATGATGACGTCTTTGCGGTACGCGTTGCCGTAATGGAGCGCGCCCTTCTCCAGCGCGTAGATTCCGTCCACGATGGTGAGTGCCGGCTTCACGAAATCTGCGATGAAGGAGAAGCAGTATTCCAGGTCGAGGTCCGCGTGGTGGCAAAGCTTCTTGGACGCAACCTTGAGGCAGCCCTTCAGGTTCTTGAGCCCGAGCGAGACCTTGGTCTGCCCGTGGGTCTTGAGGACAGGGAAATTTATGAAGAAATCGGTCTCGATCGCTTCCTTTGCAATGTGAAGCTTGTGGCCGTCATGGAACTCGAATGCCTCGGATTTGCTTTCATTGAAGTCGACCAGCGTTACGCCGTATTTTCTCTCGAGCGCCTCGTACCCGAGGCCTTTGTACGCGGCGCGGGTCCCGATGCCCTTCTGTATCTCCACCGAGCCTTCGCCGATGGTGATCCTGTCCACGCCATGCTCCTTGAGGATAATGATCATATCTTCAACCAGCCGCGTCGTGGTATACACCCCGAAGGGGGCGAAGGGAAAGAGGTTGTCCCAGCCCACCAGGTTGGGCTTGATAAGCGCGCTCATGCCGGGCCTGAGCCCTGACAGGCCATCGCACAATTCAATCCCTTCACGGAGCGAATCCGGGCTTTTCTCGTATTTAACAAGGGATACGATTGGTTTCATGGCTGGCTCCTCCGGACATTGTGGAATGCATCAGCGCCATTATCGGGGAGGGATATCAGTAGACAAGTAGAATTTTTCTGCCCGGTTTCGGAATTGTGCCGGGCCGGAGCAGTTGCTGTATTCGTATATTTTTTCCGTCCGGCTAAAAAACATTTGAAAAATTTAAGCGGGACGGTACGCTCCCTGCCATGTCGGCAAAAAGGCGCAGGGATCCGGTCCAGGGACTGTTCATGGACGTGCAGAAGAGCGGGGAAATGCTGGTGGCCCGCTTCCGCCTGGCCATCCTTATCTTCTTTATTCCGCTGATTTACGCCCTCCGTTTCCTGCTCGGGTACCTGATCCCCTCCTACTGGCTTATGAGCATCGGCAAGTGGATGGTCATGTCTGCCGTTTCTGCGCTTATATACATGGCGCTCAAAAAAGGCCTGTACCGGCCCTGGCTGGGCTATCTCACTATCTTCCTCGACACCTCGTTTGTGACCATCAGCATCATCACGCTCTCCTTTTACACCTTCAACCATACCGGGGTGTTACAGGACCCGCTGCTCCTGATCTATTACCTGATCAGCGCCAGCGGGGGGATCAGGTATGCCTACCGGTACATAGCTTTCACCGTACCGCTCCTCGCGGGGATGATCGTGTTGCTGTCATGGTTCGATTCCGCGTACCACGCCATTCCGGTCGATTACATCGTGCTTACGGACCGGCTGGCGTTTTTGATCCTCATATCGATCATGGCCCTCTTCTTTTCGCGGATGCTCAGGGACTTCACCTTCGAGCGCTACCGCACCGGCCAGAAGCACATACGGGAGATATCCTCGCTCATGGAGATCGGCAGGACCATTTCGTCCCGTGAGGAGCTGGCGAAGACCCTGGTGAGCATCGTGTCGGAGGCCAAAAAGCTCCTCCAGGCGGACCTTGGCTTCATCAGCGTCAGGACCGGGGAAGACGGGAAGCTGGACATTATCTCGGAAACAGGCCCGGTCCCCTCTCCTGCGCCCCCTGACATTGAATGGCGTATCGGCGCTCATATCGTGGGGTCCGGCAGGGCTCTGGAGATCAAGCCCGGGTCGTCTCCGGCGATTGATGCGGAGGTTGCCGGGGTTTTGAAAAAACGATGGATACAACAGGTGGTCGGGATTCCCGTGTCAGTGGAAGGCGAGATCCTGGGCGCCATCGTTGCGGCCCGCCGCGACACCCGCGCCTTCACCGGGTATGACACCACGCTCCTGGCCGTGCTCTCCCAGCAGGCGGCGATATCGATCAAGAACGCGAACCTCCTGGAAAAGCTGAAAAGCGAAAGCGTGTATCTGGGCAAGGAGACCGATTACTCGGCCGGGTTTCACCAGATCATCGGCCAGAGCGGTAAGATGCGAGAGGTCTTTGCCATCATCGAGAAGGCGGCGAAGTCCGGCATACCGGTCCTCATCAGGGGTGAGAGCGGCACCGGCAAGGAGCTCGTCGCCAACGCGCTCTTCGCGCTGGGCGAGCGGAAGGACCGCCCCTTCATCAAGCTGAACTGTTCGGCGATTCCCGCCGACCTTCTCGAAAGCGAGCTATTCGGGCACGAGAAGGGCGCCTTCACCGGCGCGGACCGCCAGCGCAAGGGCAAGTTCGAGCTGGCGGACGGCGGCACCATGTTCCTGGACGAGATCGGCGACATGAGCCCCGGTCTCCAGACCAAGCTCCTCCGCGTGCTGCAGGAGGGGGAGTTCCACCGCATCGGCGGCGACGTGACGATCAGGTCGGACGTGCGGCTCGTCACCGCGACCAACCAGAACCTGGAGGAGAAGATCCGCAGGGGCGAGTTCCGTGAGGACCTGTTTTACCGGATTAACGCCCTGCCGATCCACGTGCCGCCCCTGAGGGAGCGGCGGGAGGACATACCGCTTCTGGCCCAGCACTTCGTGAGGAAGCATGATTACGTCGGGGGCAGGAACATCGAGTTCACGGTTTCCGCCATTCGCTTCCTTGCCTCGCTCGAGTGGCGTGGCAATGTCCGGGAGCTGGAAAACTTCATCCACCGCATTCTCGTCATGACCGATACGGACACCATATCCGAAAAGGAACTGAAGGCCATGTGCGAGAGAGCTGACTCGACGCGGATGATGGACTACTACTCGACCCTCAAGGCCTACATCAATGAGGCGGTCAACGCCGGCTGTGATGTTGCACAGGAGATGGAGCGGATTGAGCGGGAATTCCTGGCAGAAGCGTTCCGCAAGTCGAGGGGCAACATACGCAAGACGGCGGAGATTACCGGCCTGCCAAAATCGACACTTTTCAACAAACTGCAAAAATATCACATAACCGATTAACGGGCCGGGGAACCGCCTTCCGGAAAAATTCCATATATCACGGTGCTTTCTTTTTGTCCGAAATTCGGGACAGGTGGGCCTGCTTTGGGACATGGGCGGTCCTATGACAGGCCCGCAAACGTGTGCGGGCCTGCGAAGAGTTGAGCCAGGCGAACGGCATATCGTTCAATTTGATTTATTCCATTAAAAAAAGTATGTAGTGCACATGGAGAAAACTGCTTCGTCGTTCTCATGAAAATCGTGGTCTCCCCGCAATGACGATTTTTGCTTTCCCGGACAGAAAAAGTATAATAAACCATAATTTTCAGTAATAATTATTTACATCCACGTTCTGGCATGATACTTGCTTTATAAATAGTGTATGAAATGATTCTATTTCCAGGGCGCCGGGGCCATCCGCCAATGGCGCAACAATCACTACAGGGAGGACGTTATGGTACAGGTTGATGTTGTATGGGCGTACGCGTTTGGCGCTACCTTTGCTGCAGCCGCGGGCCGTCAGCTCGAGAAAGAAGAGAGGCCGTTTGTAAACAGGTGGTATGTGTTTCTGCTTATTTTCCTGTCTGTCTTTTTCGCCCCGTCGGGGCTCTATCTCCTGTGGGAGCACACCCAGTGGGAGACGATGCAGGTGGCCACGACCATGAAAGACATACCCGCGTGGCTGGTCGTCATATTTGCGGTCACCAATGTCACGCAGGGGATCCTGGGTTACTGGACTACGCTGAAACTGGTAAAAAAAGGGAACTACTACGGGGCCCACGCCAACTGGATGGTGGCCTGGATCATATTCTGGTTCATACTGGTGTGCGGTTGGGACTGCACGGGCTACCAGAGGTTCCTGTATGACGCGAGCATGTTTAACGGCGAGCTCTGGGCCGCCGGCAAGCACATGGGAGTCGGGTTCTTCTTTAGCAACGTGTGGTGGACTCTGGTGGTGATGGCGTTGTTTTTTGCGCCCATGCTCAATTACGGTTTTATTAATTTCACCAGGGAAGGCGCGAAGTTGGATCCCTCGATCAAACCGGACCAGATACCGAGCCCGGCCAGGATTCTCTTCTTTAATTTTGCGACCCAGTGGGTCGTGTGCCTCGGCCTGGCGATCCTTGCCGCCCTGTGCGTCATGGGGCTCAGGGACCTGTTCGGGAGTATCCTGCTCGGGTACCTCGTCGGCATACCGGCCTTTTCCGTGGTGGCGTACTTTCTGCTTTTCAGGAGAAAGATGCCCATGTATCTGATCGCAAAGCAATTGTTCGTTAAGGAATCAGGTGATTGAGAATACCTTATGGCGGGCGCGGAGCGCGACTCGTTCCGCGCCTGGATTTTTTTTCCGCACCGTGGCCGGCATACCGCATCCTCAGGGAAAGCCCGGGCGAATGATTGCAGCCTGAATCGCGGAGGGACCTGAATGGCCAGGACGAAGAATGAAACCGCACTCGTGACCGGCGGTGGCGGGGGGATCGGCAGGGAGCTCTGCCGCCGGTTTCACGGAGCCGGATACGACCTGGTGATCGTGAGCCTGCTCGCTGAGGAGCTTGCCATGCTCAACAAAGAGCTCGTGGCCCTCGATCCGGGCAGGAGGATCTTCACCATGCAGTATGACCTGTCCGGGCCGGACGCGGCAGAGGCCGTGTTCCGGTTCTGCAAATCTAATGGTATCGAGGTAGACGTCCTCGTCAACAACGCGGGTTTCGGCCTCGCGGGGGAATTCGCGGAACAGCCCCTGGAGCGGGTGCGGCAGATGCTCGCTCTCAACATGATGACCATGACTGAGCTTTGCCATCTCTTCGGCCGTACAATGAAGGAGCGGGGATCGGGCCGCATCCTCAATGTCTCCTCGACAATTTCATTTCAGCCGCTTCCCCGGTGGGCCGCCTACGCCGCCACCAAGGCATACGTATCAAGCTTCACCCAGGCATTCGCGCGCGAGATGCGGCCCCACGGCGTATCCGTTTCCTGTCTCTACCCGGGCACAACGCGGACAGCGTTCCTTGACACGGCGGGCATCGAACGGTCCGGCAGCAGGTGGTCTGTCGGTTCGCTCATACATGGAGCTGCCATGGACCCGGTGAAAGTTGCCAGGGCCGGTTTCAGGGGGCTCATGCGGGGGAAGGGCCGCATCATACCGGGCGTGTCGAACAGGCTCCACTTCTGGCTTGTTCACTGGGTCCCCAACCGCGTCATCACGGCCGTAGTGCAGGTATTCATGAAGCGATACCGTAAGCCGGAATAGTCCGCCGGCTGGCATGACCGGAAACTCTGTGACGGCCGAATCCGGAAATGAACGTACGTATGGATGGATTAAAAATCAAGGAAGGTTGAACCATGGGAGCAACAACCGGAACGAAGGTTGCCGTAGTCAGAGTTTCCGATTTCCCGGACCTTGCATCAGCGGTGGCTGAAGCGTTGAAGCTGATCAATGCCGACAGGATCATCCAGCCGGGCGAAAGGGTGCTTTTCAAACCCAACCTGCTTATGAAATCGATCAATGCCTGCACGGCTGCGGATTTTGTCGAGGCGGCAGCCCTGGCACTCAGACCCTACAGGGTCACGCTGTCCCTCGGGGATTCACCAGGCCAGATGGGGAAAACGGCGCGGGACATTATAAAGTATACGAACATTGAACAAGTGATGGAGCGGGAAAATATACGATACACGGAATTCGAGAGCTCCACGGTGGCGGTGCGCAATGACAACGGCCGGCACATGAAGAGCTACCATATGTCAAAGGCCGTACATGACGCCGATGTCATCGTGAACCTGCCGCGGCCGAAGTCACATGTCGAAGCGGCCTATACCGGCGCAGTGAAGAATTTCTGGGGCATCATACCGGGCGGTGAAAAGGCGCAGTGTCATCTCTACGGGAAGGACCCGAATGCCTTCGGAAATGTCATCATAGACAACTATGAAACCATGAAAAATCTCGGCAAGAAGAACATCGTCATCATGGATGCCCGTACCGTGATGGAGGGCCTCGGCGGCCCGGCCGCAGGCTCCCTCAGGAAAACGGGGCTCATCATAGCCGGCACCGACGACGTTGCAGTCGACGCGATCATGCTTGCCATTGGCGGCAGAGACGCGTCCCGGGACGTGCCGCACCTGCGTTCATGCCGCGAGCGGGGCATCGGCACTACCGACCTCGGCCTGATAGAGGTTGTCGGGAAAAGCGTGGAGAGCGTCAGGATGAAAGTGAAGTTCAACATCACCAGCCAGGGAATGATGCAGATAGCGACCTTTTTTACCGGGACCTTTATTTACAAGATGGCCCGGAGAATGCCGTTTTTACAAAAAAGGGAATGCACCATGTGCGGCGACTGTTCGAAGATCTGCCCGGCGAAGGCCATAACGTGGGAGAAAAAACAATACCCGAAGACCGACTACAACCAGTGCATCAGTTGTCTCTGCTGTGTGGAGTGCTGCCCCCGGCATACGATCAGGGCAAAATTTATCGGCGTGCGGGGATTGTTTCTCAGGGAGCCGTCAATCAGCCTGCCGAACGCGGATTAGGGTGCGGCAGGATCTATCCCTCGAACGTGCAGCGCATCTCTCCCATGTACATGGTAGCGACGCAGCTGTTGCAGGGGCCGCAGGCCAGGCACTTTGACACGTGCCCCGGCTCGGTCCTTATGCGGTTTATGAAATCGGGCTCTGCCACAAGTGCGCGCGCCAGGGCCACGAACTCGAACCCTTTCGAGAGTACTTCCTCAATCCTCATGCGGGAGATGAGCCCGCCGACGTACACGAGGGGGAGCTTCACCGCCTCCCGCACCCTGAGCGCGTCTTTCAGGAAATAAGCCTCGGTGTAGGGATAATCCTTTATCATGATGCGCGAAAACAGGACCATGCCGATCTTGATGAGGAGGTCCTGCTGGTAGCTGATGAGCTCCCTGTGCGGCGTGAGGCCGCGCATCATGAAGAAGGGTGTCTGGCTCACGAATCCGCCGGAGAGGACAAGCGCGTCCGCTCCCTCTTCCTCTATGATCCTTGCAACTGAAACGCCCTCATCCAGTCCCATGCCGCCGGAAAACCCGTCCTCCAGGTTTGTCTTGACCAGAACCGCGATGTTGCCGGCCGCGGCTTTTCTCACCTCCGCCATGACCATGCGGAGAAAACGCGCGCGGTTTTCCAGGCTTCCGCCGAAGCGGTCGGTGCGCCGGTTGGTGTGGGGCGAAAGGAACTGGCTGATCAGGTACCCGTGGCCCGCATGTATCTCTACCGCGTCAAAGCCGGCCTCGCGGGCCCGCGCCACGGCCCTGCCGTGCGCCCGGGCCATCTCCTCGATATCAAGCTCGGACATTTTACGGGGAAGGGTCAGGCCGAACAGGCAGAGCCTGGATGACGGCGCGATCGCTCGCATGCCTGACACTGAGCTGTCAGCCATGTTGCCCGCGTGGCCGATCTGGACGGATGCGGCCGCTCCCTCGAGGTGCACCGCATCGGTCAGCTTGCGAAAGAGCGGCACGTTTTCCGGGCTCATCCAGGCCTGGTGGCTGAAGGTCCGGCCGCCGTCGACCGCGGCCACGTAGGCCACGGTGGTCATGCCGATTCCTCCGGCCGCGACGGAGCGGTGATAGTTTATCAGGGATTCGCCGGGTGCCCCGTCCGGGCACATGCCTTCGAAACCGGCCGAACGAATCGTCCTGTTGCGCAATTTGAGCGGGCCGATTTTCGCGGGTGAGAAGAGAATGTCCTTTGCCATTGGCTGACGCGTCCTTTCAGGTGATGCTTTTTCCGTTACGTTAATTGCGGTTGAGCGGATGTCAACTTTTTAAGTTCTAATTGTTTGACATTTTTTACACCTGATGCAGAATATGCTTAGGTTACAGCCATGAAAAATCCGTATAATAATAAAACCGTGTTCGTCACAGGCGGCGCGTCGGGCATAGGACGCGCGCTCTGCCTGGCCCTCGCAGGGCGCGGCGCGAGCGTGACGGTCGCCGACGTTAACGGTGATGCTGCCGCGGGCGTCGCGGAGGAGATTGCCGCTACCGGAGGGCATGCGCGCGCCTGCACGCTGGACGTATCGGACGAGGGCGCCGTATACGGGGCAGTGGAAGCGGCGGTCGCGGAAGGCGGGAGGCTCGATTATTACTTCAACAATGCGGGAATCGGCATCTCGGCGGATGCCCTGGACCTGGATATCGGGCAGTGGAGGAAGGTCTTTGACGTGAACCTCTTCGGCGTGCTGTACGGGACCATGGCGGCCTACGCGGCCATGGCGAAGCAGGGCGCGGGCCACATCGTCAACGTGGCCTCCATGGCCGGATTCGCGCCCTTCTCCATGAATACGCCCTATACCGCGGCGAAGTATGGTGTCGTTGGACTGACTGACGCGCTTCGCCACGAGGCCGCGGCCAGGGGCGTGCGCATGACCCTGGTCTGTCCGGGCATCGTGCGAACCTCGTTCTACGATGTCATGGAGGTCGTCGGCACGGACCGGAGCTCGTACACCGGGCGGCTTCCGCGCCGGCTTATAGGCCCCGATCGGGCGGCCGCGATCATCCTCAGGGGCGTGGCGAAGAACAGGCGCCTTATCCTCTTCCCCTTCCACGCGCGCGCCCTCTGGTGGGTGAAGAAGTTCGCCCCCCTGCTGCTTGACTTTATGAACCGTTACGTCGTGCGCGAGTTCCGCGCGCTTCCCAAATGATCAGCGGAAGATGTCCTCTATCCAGTCGATCGTTCTGCCGTACACGGAGATCATGTCGAAGCGGAAGGTATAGGCGGGATCGTTGTACTGCGTGTTCTCCTGTATAAACGCGCGCGCGGCGGTTTTCAGGCTCTGCTTTTTCCTGGCGCTGATGGAATAGAGCGCGCCCCCGAACCGCTCCGAGCTCCGGCTTTTCACCTCGACGAAAATGACAAGCATTCCCCTGCCGGCGATGATGTCTATCTCTCCGTATTTCCCGAAGCGGTAATTTCGCTTGATGATGGTGAATTGCCTGTCCGAGAGGTACGCGGCTGCGCTCTCCTCGCCCCCAGCGCCCAGCTCGCGGTTGCGCGGTACGTTCATTACAGCACGTCGAAGATGTTGATTCCCACGTCAGCCTCGTCGAGGGCCCTGACGATGTAGAGGGAGGTATCGGCGGCCAGATTGAGGATGACCGTGTTCTCGACACGCACCTTGTCATTCGTGAAGATGAGCTTTATCATGGGACGGAGCGGTTTTTCAGGCACGGACCCTATGATAATGCCGATGGACCCGTCGTTCAGTTCCACGATCGATCCGATAGGGTAAACAGACATGCGCGAGAGGAACACGCGGAGGATGACCGGGTCGAACCGGTTTACCCCGCTCGAGAGGAGGTTGCGCATTGCGTGGTAGAAGTAGACCTTTTTCCGGTAGCTCCGGTTGGATATTTGCGCCTCGTAGCTGTCCGCGATCGCGGCGATTCGGGCGAACTCGTCGATGTCGTTGCCCCTGAGCCCGCGGGGGTAGCCCTTGCCGTCGGGCCGCTCGTGATGGCTGAGGATGCCCACGACGATCTCATCGAGCTGGCGGATGCCCTGC